>JAAZNR010000253.1 GCA_012798155.1 Thermogutta sp.
CGGATTTGGGGTGTCATTTCACTGTCGCTTCGGATAGCTCGTCCTTTTTGTCGGTCTTGCGATGTCGCGTGAATCGCCGATCCTTCCGAACCGGCCGCCAGGGGATTCGAATCCCTCTGCCCAGCGCGGAGGCCAAGGCGGGTCTTTCGCGGATCGGCCGGTTTCGCTGCCGCTATCGAATCCCCCCATTAGCTCGGGTTTACCCTCTCGGCCGAACCAAGGGCAGGTTGTGCCGCCGTTTGGGTCTGCGATGCCCTACTCCGGTAGGAAGCAGCGTCCTCGGAGTTCCGGGGGGCCTCCGGCGCTGGGCCGGGGAGCCGACCAAGATCGGCGACGGCGCCGCACTTGGCGGGATTTGGCGGGGGTCCCTCAACCGGCCGATGACGAGGAAGAGCTGTCGGATGTGGCCGTTCGATATGCCCCGCCTTGGCTGATCAGCGCGATCTTCCACACGCTTTTGATGGTGGTATTGGCCCTGATCATGCTGCCGCGAATGTGGCCGAAGAATCTCGAACTGACCGCGGAAATCTATGCCGAAAAACTAGGCGACCAGTTGGAGTTCGATTCTCCCTTGGCGGGAAACGATCCCGAGAACGTGGAGGAGCCGATTCTCACGCCGCGGGACTTGCCGGAGGTCGAGAACCCCTTCGCCGCGCCGCCTTCGGTGGAGATGGTGCGGAACGGCGTGACCGCGACCAGCGATATTCAGGCATCCGCGATCGGCTACGCGCTTCAGGGGCGGGAAGAGGGACGGAAGCGGTCGCTTTTGGCGGCCTACGGCGGAACGGCCTTGACGGAGGCCGCCGTCAATCGCGGGCTGGAGTGGCTGGCGCGGCAGCAATTGAAAGATGGTTCGTGGAGCCTGCAAGGTCCGTACTCGGCGGGCGGGAAGGAAGAGAACCATGCCGCGGCCACGGCCATGGCGCTGCTGGCCTTTCAGGGCGCCGGGCATACGTACAAACAGGGACGGTTCCGCGAGAACGTCCGCCGCGGTTGGGATTGGTTGCTGCAACAGCAGGACGGCGAGGGGAACTTCTTTCACTCCGGCGGATTCAACCATCGCTACTACACGCAGGGGCAGTGCACCATAGCCCTGTGTGAAATCTTGGGCATGACGGGGGACGAGCGGTTTCGCGAGCCGGCGATCAAGGCGATCGACCACCTCTTGCGATCCCAAAGCGACGAAGGCGGTTGGCGCTACAGCCCCAACGCGGACAGCGACGTCTCCGTGACCGGCTGGATCGTGATGGCGCTTCAGAGCGCCCGCATGGCGGGCCTGGAAGTGCCCTCCGACAACCTCCGCCGTGTGGAACGATTTCTGGATCGCGTGGCCCTCGAGAATGGGGCGAAGTACCCCTACCAAAAGGGGCGGCAGGCGACCCTCGCCATGACCGCCGAGGCACTCCTGATGCGGCAATATCTGGGGTGGCCGAGAACCGATGACCGCATGATCAAGGGCCTCGATTGGATCACGCAGCCCGACAATTTGATCAGTTTCGAAGAAAGCGAGAGGGACGTCTACTACTGGTACTACGGGGCGCAGGCCTGCCACCACATGGAGGGTGAGCACTGGAAACGGTGGAACGGCGTGATGCGGCAGGCGCTTCCGGAGCAACAAGTCAAGTCCGGACCCGAGGCGGGGAGTTGGGATCCGCAGCAGCCCGTCGAAGATGCCTGGTCCCATGACGGGGGCCGGCTTTACGTGACTTGCCTCACGATCTATTGCCTGGAAGTCTACTACCGCCATCTGCCGCTCTATTCCAATCCGTTCCAATTCGTAGGCGGCGGGGCTTCGGGGGCGACGCCGGCGGAACCCGCCGCGGCACCGGCGACGCTCTCTCAACCCGCCGACAAGCCCTAACGATTTTTCCGCAAGTGGCGGGCCGGGTAACGACGCGATCTTGCCGGCCCCGATCGCTGCCCGCGACCGAGCGGGACTGTTCCCGAAATTTTTTCGTAACCATTCGCGGGGACTGGGTTAATGCCGGCGATGAAAGCGGCGACCATGGGACTGCCGCCTTTGGGAGTGAATGGCCGGATTCGTTTTTCGGCTCCCGGCAGCCCAGGGACGGCTGCGCGGAATGAAAGGATGGAAACGCAGAGAACGCTGAGAACGCAGAGACGAGAGAGTTGCGGCTACTTTCTCCGTTCTCCGCGTCCTCTGCGCCCTCTGCGTTTCAAAAACAGCCTCTGCCCGTCCGCGTTCCGATGCCACACCGGGCACGCGCGTGAACGGCTACCTTTTTTCGCCGTACCATGTATTGAGAGCATCGAAAGCATGTATTGAGGGCATCGAAATAGCCGGCGGGAGATCGAGCGGCTTGTTGCGGGGTTAAAGGATCCAACATGGAGCACACGGTCGTCATTTTCGGGGCTTCGGGAGACCTCACCAAGCGAAAGCTGATTCCAGCCTTGTATGAACTTTTTCGCAAGGGCCGTCTGCCGGGCGACACGCGGATCGTCGGCTTCTCTCGCAGTCCGTTTTCGCACGAAAGCTGGCGCGATTCCTTGAGGGAGCACGTCGCCCATTTTACCGGGTCTCATTTCTCGGAAGATTTGTGGGGGCAATTCGCGCCGCACGTCTTCTACCACCGCGGCGACGTCCTGAACGGGGACGATTTAGGGCGGCTGGGGGCCTATCTGCGCGAACTCGAAGAGGGACGTCCTCACGCCCGGATGTACTATCTTTCGCTCGGCCCCGAGTTTTACGAACCGACCGTGGTCCATTTGGGAGCGGCGGGCATGGCGGCCGAGCAAGAGGCGCCCCGTCGCCTGGTGATCGAGAAGCCGTTCGGCCGCGATTTGCAGTCCGCCCGGCGATTGAATGCCAAGGTCCATGAGGTCTTTTCCGAGGACCAGATCTATCGCATCGATCACTACTTGGGAAAGGAAACCGTCAGCAACGTCTTGGTGCTCCGCTTCGCCAACACGATTTTTGAACCGCTCTGGAATCGTCGGTACCTGGACCACGTGCAAATTACCGCGGCCGAGGATTTGCCGGTGGGGCACCGCGCGGCGTTCTATGAATCGGCGGGCATCCTGCGGGACATGTTTCAAAACCATCTGCTGCAACTGCTGACGTTGACCGCCATGGAGCCGCCCAGCCGCCTCAATGCCGACGACATTCGCGACGAGAAGGTCAAGGTGCTGCGAGCCGTGCGACGGCTGACGGCGGAGGACGTGGCCGTGCAAACGGTCCGCGGGCAGTATCGCCGTTATCGGGATGAGCCTAATGTTCCTCCGGGAAGCGAGACCGCCACCTTCGGCGCCGTCAAATTGTACGTGGACAATTGGCGATGGCAGGGCGTGCCCTTTTATCTCCGCTCCGGCAAGGCGATGTCCTGCCGCACGACGCAGATCGTGATCCAGTTTCGCGAGCCGCCGCATATGATGTTCGAAGGAGGGCCGCGTCGCATCCACGAGGCCAATCGCTTGGTCCTGCAGATTCAGCCCGCCGAGGGGATTCAGATCCACTTTCAGACCAAGGTCCCGGACGCGGGGATGAAGATGCGTTTGACCGATCTGGATTTCAATTTTCGCGAGAAATTCGCCGGGGAAATGCCGGAGGCCTATGAACGCCTCCTGCTGGACGTCATGATGGGCGACCCCAGCCTTTTCGCCCGCGCGGACGAGGTCGAATTGGCTTGGAGCATCATCGACCCCATCCAAGCGGCGTGGGACGCGGGCGGCCCGCCGCAATTGGAGTTGTACGAGGCCGGGGGCTGGGGCCCGCCGTATTCCGAGGAGTGGATGCACCGCCAGGGGCGGACCTGGTTCAATGTTTGTCCGGTTTTGAGCTAGTCCGCTGCGGGGCGGATGCGGGCGGCGACCCGCTCGATGTCCCTGCGTAATCCGCTCGAAAACGTCTTGCCGCCGGAGAGTGACCCGAGACCGAGATCGTGTTGCAACGGCCGTTGAAGATCGGCGACGTCGGCATCGATTTTCCCGCCGGGCTGGGGGCCTTGGCGGGTTACAGCGACTGGCCGTTCCGAGTGCTCTGCCGGCGTTTCGGCGCGGGCTTCGCCGTGGCGGAAGTGCTCCTCGATCGATTCGTGATGTCCGTGACGAAGGGGAGCAAGGCGGGGCGATTCATCCGCGTGGACGACGAAGATCATCCCTGCGGCGCACAACTGATGGGCGACGACCCCGCGCTCTTTGCACAAGCCGCTCAGACGCTGGCCGCCCGGGGATTCGATTGGATCGATCTCAACTTTGCCTGTCCCGTTCGTAAGGTGTTGGGGAAGTGCCGCGGCGGGTGGTTCTTGGGGCATCCGAGCGAGGCGTTGCACGTCGTGGCCGTCGTCCGCGACGCACTCCCGCCGGAGATGCCCCTGACCTTGAAACTCCGCCGCGGACTGGATGACACGCAGGCCGCGGAAGAGCATTTCCATCGGATTGTCGAAGGGGCATGGAATCTGGGCGTGACGGCGATGACCGTCCATCCCCGGACCGTCCTTCAGCGATACCAGGGAACGGCCGACTGGGAGTTTTTGGCCCGGCTCCGCTTCCGCCGGCCCGACCGCGTGATCCTCGGCAGCGGCGATCTGCATTCTCCCCAACTTGCTTGCCGCATGGCCGAGGAAACCGGCGTGGACGGCCTGTGGATCGCCCGCGGAGCGGTGGGTTACCCCTGGTTCTTTGCGGAGTTGCGGGCCGTTTTGGACGGTCGGCCGTTGCCGCCCCCGCCCTCGATCTTCGAGCAGCGACGGGTCTTGGAAGAGCATTTTTCCTTGGCCGTCGCGGCCTACGGCCCTGATCGGGCCGTGTCCGTGATGCGGAACTTCGCGTTTCAATATGCCAAGATTCATCCCCAAGGCGAGGCCGTCCGGCAATCGCTCGTTCAACTGAAGAGCCGAAGCGACTGGGACGATCTGCTGCGGATCTGGTACGGCGTGGACTTGCCCGGCCTCCGCAAACCCCCGCCCATTCCGTCCGACATCTCGTGCGATTCCGCGAAAGCCGCCGATGTTTCGGGCTGAGAGTTGACCTGTTTCGGGCGGCGGGTCGCAATGAGGGTGGCGATCCGGCGGTCGGCCTTTCGGCCGAGTGACCCATTCCGGCGGCGCGGCACGCTGAAGCGTGCTTCGCGAATCCGCGGCGAACGAGGCGGCCGATTCACCGCGACGGAGGAAGGGGCGGCAGCGCGGCGGGGTCGCCCGTACCGCGAATCTGAGCCAAGGCCCAAGCGGCGGCGGAGCGGATGACCTCGTCCGAATCTTGGGCGGCCGCCGTCAACTCAGGCAAAGCGCTTGCGTCTCGGCGGTTCCCCAACACGATGGCGGCGTTGCGAAGGAGGC
>JAAZNR010000254.1 GCA_012798155.1 Thermogutta sp.
GCGACGCGATAATCGTCGGGCAATTCGGCCAGCGCCTCCCGTAATCGCTCCTCGTCGATTGCCGAATGATTTGTCGCCGCAACCTCATCGGCGATCTCCGCCGGTTCCGGCAATTCCACCATCGGCAGGGCCCGGCTCGCACGCCGGGAGGCCAGGTAAGCGTTGCGGGCGACGGCCATCAGCCATGCCCTGACCTTTTCCGGCTCGCGGACCTGACTTCCCTTCCGCAAGGCGGTCAAGAACACCTCTTGCGTCAAATCCTCGGCGGCGGAAGCCGAACCCGCGAGCCGATACAAATACGCGAACACGGCGTCCGCGTGATCGCGTATCCAGTCCTCCAGAGTTTTCCGCCAATCCAGATCGGTCATACAGACGGCATCACTTATAAGATGCGCCGGGGCGACATGTTATTCCCTTTTTAGGATGATTCGCCCGGCACTGCCCGGGATTTTCGATTCCGACGAAAAATCTCGGGAATAACCCTGCTCTCCCGCGCATCATACCCTCAGGAGCGGCCTACGGTTAAGAGGTCGCATTGCGGATTTTCGTTGTCTGGGTACCCGATATAGGGGGTTACAACACATGAAGAAGTTCGCTGCGTTGTTGGTCGTGGTCAGCCTGGGGTTGTTCACGGTTGGTTGCCCGCAGTCCGCGGAACAGCCGGCCGAATCAGGCACGCCGCCGGCTCAGGGTCAGACCGAGGGGACCGGCGCCGAGGGTAGCGGTTCCACCGAAGCGGCTCCCGCCGATACCGGTGCTGCTCCCGCCGATGCCGCCCCGGCCGAAGGCTCTCCCGCCAATCAGTGATTGCCCTCGACGGCCCGCCACGGTTCCAACCCGTGTGGAATCGTGGCAAGGTGTAGTATTCGTACCGTTTCCGCCGTTGTGCGCGCCGCTAGCGGCCGCGGGCGGAAAGCGACGCTCGTAAACGTTTGAAGATGAACGGCGGCGGCTCGAAAGAGTCGTCGCCGTTGTCTTTTTGTCGGCTGATGCAGGCCGAGTAACTGTTCACGGGCACTCTCCCCATGCTCGCCGGAAAGCTTGCAAAAGCGGGACTATGACCTGGGGCGTGAATGGGCCCGCTACATCTTTCGGCTTGCAACCGGGTGGAAGACGGGCCGCCCCCCGGCCCTGGAAAGGCTTTGGGGAATGAAAAGGAAACGCAGAGAACGCAGAGTTGCGGCCGATCAATTTTTGTTTCTCCGCGCCCTCTGCGCCCTCTGCGTTTCAAAAACAGCCTCTCCGCCTCCGCGTCGCAATGACACACCGGGCAGGGGGGGTGAACGGCTACCGCCCGATTATCGCCCGCGGCGCTTGCCCTTTCGCCGCCCGCCCAAAAGCGGTTGGGCATCTTCTTTCCGCGACGATCGGCGACTGCTTCGCGACGTCTTCAGGGGCTGGCCGATCTTGCCGCGAAGTTCCGTGATTCGGTCGCGCAGTTCCGCGGCGCGTTCGAACTCCAATGCCTCCGCGGCGGCGAGCATCTCCGCTTCCAATTCGTTCAAATACTCCTGCGTCACGAACCGCTCCGCGTCTTGATGGACCAATTCGTAAGTCTGGGCGTGGGCCGCCGCCTCCGCCTCGATCCCACGGTGGAGATTCTTGCGAATCGTCTCCGGCGTGATGTTGTGCCGCCGGTTGTACTCCTCCTGCAATTGGCGGCGGCGTCGCGTTTCCTCCACCGCCCGCTGCATGGAATCCGTTACCTTATCGGCATAAAGCAAGACTTTGGCATTGACGTTTCGCGCACAGCGACCGATGGTCTGAATAAGGGACGTCTCGCTCCGCAAAAATCCTTCCTTGTCGGCATCCATGATGGCCACCAGCGAGACCTCGGGCAAATCCAGGCCTTCTCGCAAGAGGTTGACGCCAACCAAGACGTCGAATTGCCCCAATCGCAGGTCGCGCAGCACTTCCACGCGTTCAAAGGCATCCAATTCGCTGTGCAGCCACTTGCACCGCACGCCTTGCTTGGTGAAGTAGTCGGCCAGGTCCTCGGCCATGCGTTTTGTAAGCGTGGTAACTAAAGTGCGTTCGCCCTTTTTAGCCGTTTCCCGGACGATCTCCAGCAAGTGCGGCACTTGATTCTGCGCCGGCAGGATTTCGATCTCGGGATCGAGCAAACCGGTGGGTCGAATCAATTGCTCCACGACTCGGCCGCCGCTCTGTTCCAGCTCGTAAGGCCCCGGCGTGGCGGAAACGAAGATCACGTTGCGGATTTTTCGCTCCCATTCCTCGAAACGCAGGGGCCGGTTATCCAGGGCCGATGGCAAGCGGAACCCATGTTCCACGAGCGTCTTTTTGCGACTGGAATCCCCCCCGTACATGCCGCGGATTTGCGGCACCGTAACGTGCGACTCGTCCACGAAGAGCAGAAAGTCGTCGGGGAAGAAGCTGAACAGGGTATCGGGGGGGCTGCCCGCCGCACGCCCCGCCAAGTGGCGGCTGTAATTCTCGATGCCCGGGCAATAACCCACCTCTTGCAGCAACTCCATATCGTAGCGGGTCCGCGCGCTGAGGCGCTGCGCCTCCAGCAGCTTTCCCGCCGATTTCAGTTCGGCCACCCGCTCCACCAATTCGGCGCGGATCGATGCCAAGGCGTTCTCGATGCGCTCCTCGGGCAAGACGAAATGCTTGGCGGGATAGATGAACGCTTGGTCCAATCGCTCCAACACCTCGCCCGTGAGCGGGTGAATGGCCGACACCTGTTCGATCTCATCGCCCCAAAACTCGATCCGGTAGGCGAACTCCTCGTACGAGGGAAAGACCTCCACGCAATCGCCGCGGACGCGGAATTTGCCGTGCTGAAAATCGACGTCCGTCCGCTCGTACTGGATATCCACCAATTGCGCGAGCATGGCATCGCGATCGAGGTACCCTCCGCGCCGCACCGAGACCATCATCGAACGGTAGTCCTCGGGGGAACCAAGGCCATAGATGCACGACACGCTGGCCACGATGATGACGTCCCGCCGCGTCATCAGGGCGCTGGTGGCCGCCAAGCGAAGCCGGTCGATCTCTTCGTTGATCGACGCATCCTTCTCGATGTAGATGTCGCGCTGAGGGATATACGCCTCGGGCTGATAGTAGTCGTAATAGCTGACGAAGTAGTGCACGGCATTGTGCGGGAAGAACTCGCGAAATTCCGCGTACAACTGGGCGGCCAGCGTCTTGTTGTGCGACATGACCAATGCCGGGCGCTGCACCCGCTGAATGACGTTCGCCATGGTGAACGTCTTGCCCGACCCGGTCACTCCCAACAGGACCTGGGCACGCCGATTCTCTTCCAGCCCCCGGCAGAGTGCCTCGATAGCCTGGGGTTGGTCGCCGGCCGGCTGGAACGGGCTGACCAGTTCGAATTCTCGCGATACCCCTACGACTCGTTGCACCGGCAATTCTCCCGACTATCACGGCGTTGCAAGGCCGGCTGTCCGCGCCCGCACGACGAACGCGCCGATCCGGCGGCCCCTCCTTCCATTTTACCCCTCCGACCCGCCCGTCATGGATCCCGACCGGCCTCCCATTTTACCCCCCGCAAACGCTTTTCACGGATTCCGACCGGCCTCGACCATGGCAGGACCCAAGATAGACGAGACGCGGTAGGGATGATGCGACCCGGTCGAGATGGCGGCACCCGGTCGAGATGGCAGCACGTGGTACAGGCGGCAGTACCTGGTAGAAAGACGGCATGCGGTCGAGATGGCAGCACCTAGTAGAGGTGACGGCACCCGGTATAGTGGCCTCCGTCGCTGCGCAGGTATAATATCTGCCAAACACTATGGTATCCGCCAAATACCATGAGCCGAAACCAATACCGTCCGCAAAGCGCGTTGGTGCGACCTTTTTGCCTCGGCATGTTTGCTCCGGCACGGCGGGGCGACCGGAAAGCACGCCAAGCCGCACGGAACTCGAAAAACAAGGGACCTTGCAGATGCCAAAACCTTTGCTGCAATCGGAGCTTCCCGGCCTGCCGGTTCGCCGCGGCAAAGTCCGCGACATCTACGACCTGGGCGATTCCTTGCTGCTGGTGAGCACCGACCGAATCTCCGCCTTCGACTGGGTGCTGCCGACCGGCATCCCCTACAAGGGGCAGATCCTCAATCGTATCTCGGCCTACTGGTTCAGCCTGATCGACGAGCCCAATCACATCATCACGACGAACGTCGAGGAAATGGGCTTGCCCGCGGGCTTCGATCTCGCCCCCTTGCGCGGCCGGACGGCCAAGGTCAAAAAGACCCAGGTCGTGCCCATCGAGTGCGTGGTACGGGGCTACTTGTCGGGATCGGGTTGGAAAGAATACCGCCAAAACGGCTGCGTATGCGGCATTCCGTTGCCGCCGGGGATGGCCGAAAGCCAGGAGCTGCCTGAGCCGATCTTCACCCCCGCCACCAAGGCCGAGACGGGCCACGACGAGAACATCTCTTTCGAGCGGATGGCGGAGATCGTCGGCCGGGATACGGCGGAGGAATTGAAACGCCGCAGCATCGCCATCTTTCAATGGGCGGCCGAGTATGCCCGCGAACGAGGCATCATCATCGCCGACACCAAGTTCGAATGGGGCCGGTACGACGGCGAGCTGATCCTGATCGACGAAGTCCTGACGCCCGACAGCTCCCGCTTCTGGCCGGTCGAACAGTACGACCCCGGACGGCCGCAAATGTCATTCGACAAGCAGTTCGTTCGCGATTGGCTGGAACACGTGGGTTGGGACAAGAATAGCCCGCCGCCTGAACTCCCCGACGACATCGTGTGCAAAACCCAGGCCAAGTACGTCGAGGCCTACGAGCGACTGACGGGCACGCGGTTTCGACCCGAGTAATGCCGATTGCTCTTTCGGAGGTCGGGGATGATTGTTCGCCCCTTTCCAGCCGCGGCAACGCCAGGTTTTCCCGCAAATGGCAACTTACCGCCCAAGCGGTGGCACGGACGGATTTAGCTGCGTGGAACCCTGCCTGCTCGGGTCGTCCGTGATCGATCGCACGGTTGGCAGCCGCTCGGCACCGTCCCCGATGGACTAACCGTCCCCGCTGGTCTACAGGAAACGCCGACGGCCTGCCTGAATCGGTCTGTGCCGTTTTCGGGAGATTCAATAAAATAGGCAATTGGGGGTTGCCGGCTGGTCGTACTCCTTGGAGTGCGAAACCGCTTCACCATGATCGGCAAGTAGTTTCGGGAAAGCGGGCGAGACGGTCCGAGGCTTATTCTCGCCGCCGCCGATGGCGGCGGAGGAGGCGGCGGCACGCTCCGCGCGATTCGCCGCTATGGTGTGCGGATCATCCGCCCCCGTGGCCCTCGTTCTGCATCGCCACACAAGATTCGGACCAACGCATGCTTCGATACTGGACGGCCGGCGAGTCTCATGGAAAAGGCATCCTCGCGGTGATCGACGGTTTTCCCTGCGGGATCGCCGTCGA
>JAAZNR010000025.1 GCA_012798155.1 Thermogutta sp.
CCCTACTACCCCGCCGACTCGCAGGGGAACATCCCGCTGGCCTACATCTGGGCACGCACGATCACCTGCGAAGGCCCCGGCTGCGGGGCCGAGGTCCCGCTCCTGGGGATGCTGTGGCTGTCCAAGAAGTCCAAGAACCTGGTCGCGCTGCGGTACCGCGGGGTCAAGGCGGAAGGCACAGGATATAACGCAGAAGGCACAAGGCAGAAGGCGGAAGGCACAGGATATAACGCGGAAGGCACAGGGCGGAAGGCGGAAGTGATCGTCGAGCTTTTCAGCCCGCGGTCGCCCGCCGAGGTGCAGCCGCCCATCGTCAAGCGCTTTGCCGCCACGTGCCCGTGCTGCGGGTACACCACGCCGTACAAGAGCACCCGCGAGCAACTCCGCCGCAAGCGGGGCGGGACGCGGGATGCCCGCCTGGTGGCCGTCATCACGCTCGACGAGCACGGCGGCCGGCATTTCCGCCTGCCGAACGAAGCGGACCTTGAAGCGGCGCGGCAGGCCGAGCGCGCGCTCGACAGAATCGCCCGCGAGCACACCGGCCCCTGGCCCTTCGTCCCGGACGAACCGACGCCGCCGGACGGTACCCTAGGGTATCGCATCAACAAATATGGCATGGAGCAATGGTCCGACGTGTACCTGCCGCGGCAGGCCCTTGCACTCGGCACGTTCTGTGAACTGGTCGGCGAGGCCCGCGGCCATGCAATGAAAGCGACTAACCACCCAGCCTTCGCCGATGCTCTGGGAACTTGCCTCGGGATCGCGCTCGGTAGGACCGTTCCCTATAATGCTGCAACATCTTTCAACCATCCGGCCTTTGGTATAAAGGAAGTTTTCTTGGGAAGTGGCTTTCCGATGAAGCCGGATTTCGCTGAATGCAACCCGTTGATCCCTAAATACGTTGGGGGCTTTGAATACTCGGTGAATGAGCTTGTGCCCATTGTCGAGCGCGAGTCGAGTTGGGCACAGCAGGTTGGGAACGTCCAGCAAGCCTCCGCGACGGCAATCCCGTTGCCGGACGATTCCGTCGGCTACGTGGTCACGGACCCGCCGTACTACGACGCCGTACCGTATGCAGCCCTCTCAGACTTTTGCTACGTGTGGCTGAAGCGCGCATTGGGCGGCATACACCGCGATCTCTTCGCGAGCGAACTGACGCCGAAGGGCGAGGAGTGCATTCTCGACCCCGGTCCGCCGGCCGAAGGAGGCGTCAGCAAGGACCGCGAATACTTCGAGAGGACGATGGAGGCCGCCCTGGCCGATGCCCGCCGGACGCTCAAGCCCGACGGCGTGGGCGTGGTGATCTTCGCCCACAAGGGCACGGCGGGCTGGGAGGCCCTGTTGAATGCCCTCGTGAACGCCGGGTGGGCGGTGACCGGCTCTTGGCCCATTGACACGGAGCGGGAGTCGCGTTGGCGTGCGGTGAAGTCAGCAACGCTCTCGAGTTCCGTTCATCTGGTCTGCCGACCGCGTGAGAACCCGGACGGCTCGCTTCGCACCGCCGAGGTCGGCGACTGGCGCGAGGTCCTGGCGGAACTCCCCCGGCGCGTCCACGAGTGGATGCCCCGGCTGGCCCAGGAAGGGATCGTCGGCGCGGATGCCATCTTCGCCTGCCTCGGCCCCGCACTGGAAATCTTCTCCCGCTATGCGCGGGTGGAGAAGGCGAGCGGGGAGCAGGTCTCGCTGCGGGAGTAC
>JAAZNR010000255.1 GCA_012798155.1 Thermogutta sp.
GTGGTGTAAATGTTTTCACAAGCACTCTTCGTATAATTCAAGGGTGAGAAACGTCGATTATCGCCGCCGCGCGTGATTCAAGAATCTCGATCAATACGTCGAGAGAACCACTCCCGTGAAACCCGCGAGGACCGTCGGCTTGGGGAAATCCTGCGGGGTCGCGGCGACATGCGGCGACAATTTGGTGTTAGGAGCACGGAACATGAATCGGCTTGTGGCAAAACCGGCGACCTCCGTTTTGGTACTGCTGATCGCCTCTTACCTCGGCGGCGTTTGCGCGGGGCAAGTGCCGACGACGGTACCGGGAACCGTCGGCGGACTCAGACCGCAGGCCGCATCGCCGCGACAGCCTGCCATAATGCCGCTTCCCCCAACGGGAGTCACGGAAGCGCCGACCGGCCAAGCCGATGCCGCGGCTGGAACTCTGCGATCGGGCAGCGCCGATATCCCGCTTCCACCTACCGGTTACGCGCGGAGCAGTTCGGCGGCGGGGACATCGGGGGGGTGGGTCAGCGGGCCGGCGGCACTGCAAGGCGGACCGTTTCCGGCATACATGACGGGCTATGGAGCCTCGGGCGGCGGCTACTTCGGTGGAGGAAGCGGGGTCGGCACCGCGGGGCGCCCGTTCTCCAATTACTCGTCGCCGCAGGCCGTCAGTCCCTACATGAATCTTTTCCGCAGTAATGCCAGCCTGGGAACGGCGGGGAACTACTACACTCTTGTTCGCCCGCAGATCGAACAACAACGCGTGAATCAGCACCTCTCCCGACAAATCGACGAAGTTCGCACAGGATACGGCGCGGCACCGGCCGGTCGCGGCGGAGCCGCCGGCGGCTACTTCATGAACTACTACGGCTTTTTCTCCGCGGGACCGCGCTGATGTGCCGCTTTTCTCCTTTTTGACCTCGATTCAGTTTTGACCTTGGTCCAGCTTGCTTCAGCCAGTTGACGTACCCGCGGCATCGAGGCCGGCGGGAACATGGGAAAGGAGTCTTCCGTGGATTCGCAATCACAACCGAGTCGTCCTATCTTCGCCGAAGGAATGACGGGGGCGAGTTTCAACTTGGAGTTTTCAACGGGCGGGTGGTCCGTTGAGCCGGAGGCGAGCGAGGACGTTTCAAGGCAAAAGATATCCACCCTCTCGCAGCTAGTCGAGCAAATGCAGTCGGCATTGAAGCTGTGGATGGAATGGAATCGGGCCTATCACGAACTTAGCGGCCTGATGTATTCGCACCGCTACGACGTCGGCAGATTGGAGAGCCTGGCCGACGAGCTGGACCGCCTGCGGCATCGAGCCGCGAACATGACGGCGCAACTGCTTTCCCGGCAACAGGACGAAACGACCTCGGCGCATTCTCTATCCCGGCGAGACATCGGCGAGGATGTTCCCGACTAACGAGACGGCGCTAAATCGGGAGAAAACCACGATCAGTTGAGGTCTTAGCAGCGATAGCAACCCAACTGCTTGCAGGGAGTAGGCAACCTAGCGCCAGCGTACCAACAGGCGGGATGATGGGCCGCGGGTTGCCAGGCGCGGTTGCCATGAAGGCGGCGCGGTAGGTTGCTTGCCGTGCGAGTGCGCCGTTCACAACACGCGAAGGCCGCGCGGCAGGCTTTCACCGAAGGCCTCTTTCCGCTCTTCCTCTCGCAGTGAGCCGCCCGACCTGACCAATTCCATCAGATGCGGGGCCGCCCGCATCGCTTCCAACCTCCGCGCCGCCTTCTCGCGGGCAGACGCGGACAGATCGCGAAAGCGATCGCCGGTATAGCGTGCCAATTGCATGATGGAAAACGCCGTCGTGTCCCCCTCAAGGTCGAGTTCCAGCAGGCGGCGCAACCACTGCTCGGCCGTCTCCTGCGGCAGAACGCAATTCAGCGGCCCGTACAAAGGCACCCTGGCCCCCAGCCTGCCCAACGTCCAGACCATGGCTTCCCGCATGTTCTCGGTCTTTCGCCGAGGCAACAAATCGAGGATCATCCATCCCAGTTCGACCTTGTAAGCCGCGGGCAAGAGTTCCAAAGAGCCGAGTAGCCGCCAGATTTCGGAGCCTTCGTGCGAAGCCGCCGGAAAATCGGACCCGGTCTTGCCGGTGGCGGCTTGCCGCTGGAGCGACCGGGCGGAGGCCAGCAACGGATCGGCCAGGCTCCGTTGACGCCCGGCCGGCAATCCCCCGGCGATGCGTCTCCACAAGATCCACCATTCGGCACGGCACATCGGAGAGGGATGCACCAGTCGTCCCTGAAGCAGGCGCCACGTCTCGGCGACGCGCCAATCGTCGGCGGCGACCCCGTATCCCGGCCGCAAGCAAAAGCCGAGCAAGTTCAACCACCGCGCCTCGTGCGACGGGCTTTGCCTGCGTCCCTGCTCGCACTCCACCAATCCCGCCCAGAGCCGTCGCAAGAAGGAAGCCGGCCACTCGCTGCGGGGCACCCCGGTGATCCGGACGAGATGCTTGACGATTCCTTCCGGCCGTCGGTTCGTTCCGGGAGTGAAGTATTCCTTCACCGCGGACAAAGCCGCCTGGGTGGCAGCTTCCTCCCAAATCCCTTGATTCTCCGCGCCCCCGCCGTGAGGGCCGATTTCCGTGCGTACGGCGGACCGAACATCGAACTCCAGTCGCCAGCTCCCGGGACCGTCCAGCCGCTTGCACCACAACTCCAACGTCCCGATCTCGGTCAACTTGGCGTGAATCTCCACGTTCGCTTCGTTTTCAGAGGCGGTGCCCCGCCTAGTTGCCTTCAAGACCGTGCGCATCGGAGGCAATGCGGTCACTTGTTCGGGATGGGCCAAAATGAGCCGGCCTACCGGGTCGGTCAGCCGGGTAGCCGAATAATAGACGGGAAACTCCACCGGCTCGGCGACGCGCAAGCGGAACGGCCGGCCGCTCAGCGAAACCTCCTGATTCGGCTCCGTTCCGGCGGCGAGCACGCAAATCGCCGTATCGTACTTTGTCGCCTCGACGCCGGCTTGGGACGGCACGCCATCGCGGGCTTCGAGACCGGGGACGGCGGCCTCCAAAAGCTCTCTTTCTTCGGCCGGCAGATCGATCCCCAGATAGTACGATCGGGCCAGCGACGCCGTGATTCGGACCCCCTCACCGCGACGCACCATGCCGTAGTAGGCCGCGCCTTGGGCCACCGCCAAATCCAGCCGCTCGTTTTGCAGGAGATTGGGCTGCCATTTCCGCCCCGGCTCGCCGTACCATCGGGCCAGCACGTTCACGAGCCGTTCGCGTATGGCCCTAGCGAAGAAAACTCCGCCGTTAAAAAGCACATGATCCGGCGCCGCAGGATCGAGGCCCTCTTGGGCGGGCGGTTCCGAAGCCAAAACCTCTCGGTGCGACTGCAAAAAGAACGCGATCTGGCGACTGACCGCAGGATCGCTCGCATAAGGGAGACCGAATTCTTGGAAACCCGTGCGCCGCGACTGCGGGCGCGCATCTTTTTCCACGTATGGAAAGAACCCGTCGAGGATGACCCTTTCCGCCTCTTCCCTGGCAAGTTCGACCTGCAAGGACCCGCCGACGACGCGAGAACCGCTTTCCGGAATTGCGATCGTGAGCGTCTCCGGAGGACGGGAACCCAATAATTCTTCCTTGGCCTTCTGGCAGCGGCGGACCAGCACGGACCATTGCCGCGGCTCCAACGTGACCCGGGCCGCCAACTTGGCCTCCACATGATGGGCGAGAGCCAAATCGAAATTATCGCCCCCGAGGATCAAGTGATCTCCCACGGCAATGCGATGGAATTGGACCCGGCCGTCCGCTCCCGCGCGAACGCGGATGAGCGTCAAATCCGTGGTCCCTCCGCCGATATCGCACACGAGGACTTTTTCGCCGGGCTTCACGATTGTCTGCCAGTCATCGGCATGGCGGTACAGCCACGAATAAAAGGCGGCTTGCGGCTCCTCGATCAGGATCACGCGGGCCAGGCCGGCGGCCGCGGCAGCCTTGATCGTGAGTTGCCGCGCGACCTCGTCGAACGAGGCCGGAATCGTCAACACGAATTCCTGTTCCGCCAACGGGTAAGCAGGAAAGGCGGCATCCCACGCCTGCCGCACATGCAAGAGATAACGCGAAGAGACTTCGACGGGAGAAAGACGGGTCACGTCCGGCGCTCCATGCCACGGCAAGAGCGGCGCCGTCCTGTCGACGCCCGTATGGCACAACCACGACTTGGCCGAAGCGATCAGGCGTCCCGGCACCAAGGCTCCGTGTTCCCGGGCGAACAGGCCCACGGCATAACCCCGCGGCTCGCTGACGAACGGCAAGCGAAAGGCGTCCTTCGGGAATTCACCGTCGGCCGCTTCATAGTGGAACGACGGCAACACCTCCAGTGCCTCGAACCGGCCGGGGGCGACGATTTGGGGAATGCGAAAGGTACGAATACGCCGCGGATTCTCCTCCGTGTCCACATAACAGACGGCGGAGTTGGTGGTACCAAGGTCCATGCCCACTACAAAACGCGATGCAACACGCTCGTCATCCATGGGGTGATTTATCCCGAAGATTGATTGCAGATTTCAGGTTCCTTCGCGAGGTTGCCGGAAAGGTAGCCGTTGAAGCCCCCGCCCGATCTGTTCTTGAAACGCAAAGGTCCAAACGGCACGGATTTTGAAACGCAGAGGGCGCGGAGAAGGACGAAGGAGAACGAAGAATTGGTAGCCCGAGCTCTGCGTTCTCTGCGCTCTCCGCGTTTCCATCCTTTCATTCCCCTCGGCCGTTCGCGGGCCGGCGGGAGGGCCGTCTTCAGGTTCGTTGCAGGGCGAAAAACGGATCCAGCCCCTTCACGCTCGAAGCGGACAGTCCTATTTTCGCGGGCTTCCCCGGGAGAATTGGGATAGTCCCCGTGAACGTTTACGTGAGAAAAACCTCCGGCATCGAGCCGCGCCGCAATGGCCGCCGCCGTCCCGGCTGCCGATGGCTCCGTTGCGCGATCCCACAGCGAACGGCACGACGCAGGAAGCTGCATCTCGAGAGGCATATCGAGGCGACTCCGGAGGGCCGTGGGGAAACGTGGACCGCAACACATCGCCATGCGGTTGCGGGCGATTTCTAAAACGCCTTGGCCGCCGCAACTCAGGCGTCTTTGGACAGTGATGCGACCCAATCCAGCAAGGCGCCGTGTTGGGAAAAGAAGTCGTTGTCGGACACTCCATAGGGACTCTTGAAGAAGGGTGCCAAAAAGGGCATGGTCCCGCTTATCCCGGCACGATCGGCCCGCTCCGTCAGACGGAACAGGTCCAGAACCAGCGGCGCGGCGAGCAAGGAGTCGCAGCCTTGCCAGATGAATTGCAGAACCATGGGCGTCCCGAGAAAACCGGAAAAATGGATGTGATCCCACGCCGTTTTCCAATCGCCCATGTCCTCCACGTACTCGATGGAAACGACCGTCTTGGGCGCATAGCCCAGAATATCACCGACGAGGTGGTCTTTGCTGCGGACCTTGGTTGCCTTGTGTTGGGGATCGTCCAAGATTCGCCCGTCGAGATTGCCGAAAATGTTGTGGCCGACCCAACTCAAGACTTGAAGATTGCGGGCGCGATACATGGGGGCCAACACGCTTTTCATGAGCGTCTCGCCGGTCTTGCCGTCGCAGCCCATGTGCCGCGTGCGGCGGATTTCGGCCAGCTCGGTGAGAGCCGGCAACGAGGCCCCGAGTGAGGGCGTGAAATTGATGTAGGAACAGCCCTCCGACAGTGCCGCGACGGCGTACAACGTGCTGGGAGGAGGCGAGAGTTCGCCGCCGGCCAGGGCCTTTTCCAATTCCTCCCAGCTTGTCGGAAAGGCTGCTGAATCGGCGGGCGGTTCCGTGGAGGCTACGTTGACCACGACGACGTGCCGCAGTCCGTGTTCCTGCTGAAAAGCGGCCAAATCTTGCTGCAATCGCCGAACGGCTTCCCAAGGCGAAGCGTCGCGCGGCACATCCGGAGCCGCCAATCCCCTGATCGCCGATGAAGCCCCACTCAGGGTTCCCCAGCGAATTCGTGCGTCGCAGTCGTCCAACTCGGCTTCCAACAAGTCGATCCAGTCCGGCAAGAAGACTCGATTGGTGCGGTGAAATGCGCGAATCTCGTCCACCAGTCGGGCGGCGCGGATTTCGTGCCCTCCGATGAGCACGCGATCGAAGGGAATCAGCCCCGCCTTGTGGAACGCGGATTGCGCGGTAACCAACCCGACGGGGGGCACGGCGTTGCGCCGCAACAGGAGCATTCCGAAAATGGAACAAGCGGCGACGCCGCCTCGCCCGCCGATCAACCACAATCCGACCGGCGGCGAGGGTGAATCTTGACTCTTGGAAGACGTCATCGCGGCCTCATCAAGACCAAAACCTTTATAAAACGCCGGCCATGAGAGCGCATGGCGGGTGCTACCGTCGAACGAAGCGGCAGTTTAAGCTAATCATTATCCGTGTCATTATCCGCCGATTGCAGCGGCGGTTCAACGACGGGTCGGAGGGATCGCCGACCGCACCTGTGCATTCCGGACGGATTTGCCCCTCGTAAAGCTTAAAGGATATCGGCATGACGGTCACCGTTTCGCAACTCATCCAGGCGCTCGAACCCTCGGCGACGATGGCGATGGCCGCCAAGGCCAAGGAGTTGAAGGCGGCGGGCAGAACGATCTACGACCTTAGTCTGGGAGAGCCGGACTTCGCAACCCCGGAGCATATCTGCGAGGCGGCGGTCGAGGCCATGCGGAAGGGGCATACGCACTACACGGCGGCGAGCGGCATTCCCGAACTGAAGAAGGCCGTGGTCAAGCAGTATCACGAGCGGTACGGTTTGGAGTATCCCGCGGAAAACGTCGTGATCTCCAACGGGGCCAAGCACGCCATTCACAACGTCTTCGCCTGCTTGCTGGATCCCGGCGACGAGATGATCATTCCGGCACCCTATTGGGTGAGCTACGGCGAATTGGTAAAGCTGACCGGCGCCGTGCCCGTCATCGTCAACACGCCCCAGTCCAACGGGTTCAAGCTGACGGCCGAGGCGTTGCGGGCCGCGATCACGCCCAAGTCCAAGGCGTTGCTCCTTTGCAGCCCGTCCAATCCGACCGGGACGCTGTATTCGCGGGAAGAGCTTCAAGCCCTGGCCGACGTCGTTCTGGACACTGAGTTGGTTGTGGTAACGGACGAAATCTACGATCGCCTGGTGTACACGGACCAGCCGTACGCTAGCTTTCCCACGGTGCGGCCGGGCTTGCAGGAACTTACCGTGGTCGTCAACGGGGTGAGCAAGACCTACGCCATGACCGGATGGCGGATCGGCTGGGCGATTGCCCCCAATAAGGCCTTTGCCAAGGCCATGGGGGATTTGCAGAGCCAGGAGACGTCGAATCCGTGCAGCATCAGCCAGCATGCTGCAATAGCCGCCATCCAAGGCCCGCAGGATTGCGTGGAGAAGATGCGGCAGGAATTCGACCGGCGGCGGCGCTATGTCGCGTCGCGGCTGGCGTCGATTCCCGGCCTGTCCTGCCCCGAGATGGAAGGAGCCTTTTACGCCTTCGTCAACATTTCGCAGCACTTGGGCAAGACATACGGCGGCGTTCGCGTGGACGACGACACGCAATGGTGTCTGGAACTGCTGGGGCAGAAAGGCGTGGCTTCGGTCATGGGATCGGCCTTTGGCGCCCCGGGCTGTGTAAGATTCTCGTTCGCGACCTCCCTGGAGAATCTGGCCGCGGCCATGGACGCCGTCCAAGAGTTCGTGAACGGAGCACGATGACGCGAGCAGGCGTTTCTCGGCCCGGTGCCGGCCATTTCGGCCGTAAAGGGCGAGTCGCAACGCCGCCCGCCGATTCGATCCGCATAGACGCATGTCTGTTCAGCGCCGGGTCGGTCCTGACA
>JAAZNR010000256.1 GCA_012798155.1 Thermogutta sp.
ACGATCAGATCGGCCGCGGAGCGGTCGATGCTGGTGGACTCGAAAACCAGCGGTCCTTGCCGCCTTCGCGTTCGCACGATGCGAAAACCTTGCAGGCCGGCACGCTCGGCGGCTCCGCCCGGCCGCAAGACCGCGATCAGCAGGCCTTGCTCGGTTTGCAGGACCTGGACGATCCCGGCATCCGCCCGGACGACCCGGCCGTTGCGGATGAGTTGCTGCACGACGCGCCGCACATTGTTGACGGGGATGGCGAATCCCACCCCGGCGCTCTCCCCGGTCGTGCTGGCGATGGCCGTGTTCATGCCGATCATCATTCCCCGGGTATCGAGCAGGGGACCGCCCGAGTTCCCCGGATTGATCGCGGCGTCCATCTGGATCATTTGTTTCAGGGATCGGCCGCTCCGCGGATTGGGCAGCGTTCGATTCAGGCTGGAAATGATGCCGGTGCTCAGCGTGCGTTCCAAACCGAACGGATTGCCGATGGCGAATACCCGCTGACCGACCTTGAGGTCGGTGGACTCGCCGAAGGCGACGGGGATCAGCTTGTCCGCGGGTGCATCGATTTGCAGGACGGCGACATCCGAGGGCGGATCGACGCCCACCAGTCGCGCCTCGTAGGACGTTCCGTCGAAGAGTGTCACCGCTATGACCTTGGCATCTTCGATGACGTGATGATTGGTGACGATATGCCCCTGGCGGTCGATGACGGCGCCGCTGCCTTCGCCTTCCGTGATCACGTCCAAGAGCGGAAAGCCGCCCTCGCGAACGCCCCGCGTGCGGATGTTCACGACGGCGCGGTTGGTCTTTTCGTAGACCGCGATATTGACCAGTTCGTCCGGCGTGTAGCGGCCGGGCGGCGGCAAAACGGCATCCCACGGCGAGGCTTCCGCGACGAACAGGGGGGCATCCTGAGGGCGGGCCGGCGGCGAAGGCGGAGTCACCGGCACCAACGGCACGCCGGGGCCTGATTCCGCAAACAGCAGAAGGCAGACGCCCGCCGCCGCAAGCAAAAAGCTCCCAGCGAAAATGATCCATGTACCTCGCAGCGACATTGTTTCCGCTCCCGTTCGCTGAGCCGCAAGGGCAAGAAAATGCGTTCGTCCGTCGGTCTTCGTCGTTTCATCGAACCCTTTTGTTGTACGTTTCGCGCCGATCTTTGAAAAGGCATCATGCGGAAGCGAAGCCCGGTCGGCGTTTGCTCCACGCCTGTTCATTAGCTGTCACTGATGGCACCACAACTTCTTGGGCCGTTGTTCCGAGAACATCAAGATATAGTCGTTTGCCTTGACCTTTTTCCAGGAAGCCGTAAACTGCGATTTATGATTCGTTCGGACTTCCGAACAAGACGGCCCAGGATCATGGATTGACTAGGATTTCTTCCTGAGGGAGCGGGGGATTCTCTTATTCGGCCGCCAACGCCGGTACACGGATGGTTCCCCGGCTCTTCCCGCACCAAGGTTTCTCGATCCGATCTATGCTCAGGCGGAAAACCGGCGCTGGGACGACTTGTCGGTAAGCGTTTTCAAGCGGGATTGCTTGGACAGGTGACCAGGGATGGACGAACCTACCTCTTGCAAGGCGGCTCAGCGCCGTTTTCTCGCCCTCGCCTCCTATCCCGGCTGCATCCCGCTCCGGCCTGCTTGGAGCGGCCGGAAACCCGTTTCCACTTCTTTCTTTTTCGAGCGGCCGTAGGATGGGGCCGACAGGAGGACAAGACCATGGCTTTCAAATCGCAGGATCAAGGCTGGGATGTCGCGTCGCGCGAGATGGGCAGGAGCGGCAAGCCGCTGATCGGGCTGAACATGGATTATTGCGCGGCCGCCCGACAGCGACCGGCCATTGGATATCTCACGGCCGGCTATTTCGACTGCCTGATGCGGGCGGGAGCCATTCCCATCGTCGTTCCGCCGCTCTACCAACGCGCCGACGTGGAACGCGTGTTGGAGGAATTGGACGGCTTCGTCTTGATCGGGGGCGCCGATTTGGATCCCCGCCGCGATCGCTGCCGCCTCCACTCCACCACCTATCTCATGGATCCTCGGCGCGAGGATTTCGATCGCATGCTGGGCCGGGCGATCCGGGAACATCGCAAACCGGTTCTGGGCATCGGGGCGGGCATGCAGCTTCTCAACGTCGTGATGAACGGCACCCTCTCGCTCCATATCCCGGACGATTTCGAAAATGCCATGCCGCATTTCGACCGCAATGACCCCGAGCATCGCCACACGCTGACGGTCAAGCCGTCCTCCTTGATCGATCGCGTTTACGGCGAAGGCGAGATTCGCGTCGCCAGCCGCCACCACATGGCGATCCTCGATCTGGCGGAGCCGTTCACCGCCACCGCCTGGGCGCCGGACGGCATCATCGAAGCCTTCGAAAGCACGGATCCCGATTGGTTCGCGATCGGCGTTCAATTCCATCCCGAGTGCGAGGCGGCTTCCGCGCTGGACTTCGGCATTTTCGAAGAGTTCGTCGCCGGCGTCCGCGAAGGCGCACGACAACCGATGCGGCTGGTCGCATGATCGGCTACGCCCGGCGATCGTCTTGACGGTAATCAGAGCCGTCTTAAGGATAATCAGAGCCGGCGGTCCCGCTACCGGGCCTCGCCTCACCGTACCGCTGAAGCCCGACGGAAGAGAGGGCTTCAGCGGGAGAAACGGGCGGTTCGGAATCGAACATGGCGGCCGGCCTTCGCATGGGCGAGCCGGCGGAGCCTGCGGGGCCGGTCAACAGGCGGTGCGGGGCTATTGCCGCATCGGCCGGAAAACGATGCAAACCGGTGCCCCGACTTGGACGGAGACTCCGGTCGGTTGCAACCTCCCGGACTCTTGATCCACCGCGAAGACGACCACGTTGTTGGTGTCCTGGTTGGCCGCCAAGAGGAAGCGACCCCCAGGCGCGAGGGCGAAGTTGCGCGGTACCCGGCCGCCGCTGGGGAATCGCCCGATCTCGCTCAGCTTGCCCGTGGCGGAATCCACCGCGAAGGCTGCGATGCTGTCGTGGCCGCGGTTGGAGGCATAAACAAAGCGTCCCGAGGGGTGAACCTCGATTTCCGCCGTGGTATTCCGCCCCTCGAATCCCGGCGGCAGCGTCGAGATCGTCTGCGTTAATCGCAGCGGAACCTCGTCCGTGCATTCGAACACCGAAACCGTGGAGGCCAGCTCATTGACGACGTAGAGGAACTTCGCGGAGGGATGGTACGCGCAGTGGCGCGGCCCCGAGCCGGGCGGTACGGCCGCCGCCGGGGGATTCCACGGGAAAAGCCGGCCCGCCGTCTCATCCAGGCGATAAAGCAGGATTTGATCGATTCCCAGATCGGGCACCAGCAGGATTTCGCCGCCGGGCGAGAAGAGGGTTTGATGGGCGTGCGGGCCTTCCTGCCGCGATTGATTGGGGCCGGAACCTTCGTGTTGCACCACGCAGGAGCGGGGACGCAGGCGGCCGTTCTCGTCCAGCGGCAAGACGCTGACGCTACCGCTGCCGTAATTCGCCGTGACCAGGAATCGGCCGCCGGGTGACACCGCCAGGTGGCAAGGGCCGGCTCCACCCACGGCCTCCTGATTCAGCTCGCGGAGTCCCCCCGAGGCATCGTCGATGGCGAAGGCGGTCACGGCTCCACGATCCGGCCCGTCCGTTTGCCACAATTCGCTAACCGCATAGAGACGCGGCAACGTGGGATGGAGGGCCAGGAACGATGGATTCCGCGCCTCGGCGACCAATTTGGGGGCCGACAGCGTGCCCCGAGCCGTATCCATCTCGCATGTGTAGATGCCCCG
>JAAZNR010000257.1 GCA_012798155.1 Thermogutta sp.
CAGGACCGGGTCTGGGTGTACACGCGGGCCATTCCTCCCGTGCAAGCGTACGACGCCGCTACGGGAGAGCTTCTTTTCACTTGGGGGAAGGACGTCTTCGGCGATTATCTCGAAACCATGACGGCTCATGGATTGCGGATCGATCGGCACGGCCATGTGTGGCTGGTCGACCTCGGCAACCATATCGTGCTCGAACTCTCGCCGGAGGGCAAGATTCTCAAGGTTTTGGGAACGCCGGGCGAGCCTGGTTGCGACGAGAAACACTTTGACGAGCCGACCGACCTCGCCGTGACGCCGGAAGGAGATGTGTTTGTCACGGACGGCTACAACAATTCGCGGGTGGTGCATTTCGACGCGTCCGGCCGGTACGTTAAAGCCTGGGGTACGCTGGGGGTTCGGCCCGGTGAGTTCAGCCTGGTCCACGCGATTGCTCAAGATTCCCAAGGCCGCCTTTATGTGGCTGATCGCAACAACGCACGGGTTCAAGTCTTCAATACCGAAGGCGAACTCTTGGACGTATGGCAGGACCTCATCGTTCCCTGGGGTTTGTGCATGCTGCCCGGCGATCAGCTCTGGATCTGCGGCTGCTCTCCTATGCCGTGGCGAGATACGGACGAAGTGCTGAGCTGCCCGCCGAAGGATCAGCTCTTCATGCGTTTCGATACGACCGGCAAGGTGCGCCAATTGTGGACCGTGCCCAAGGGGCAGGACGGAGCCGAACAGCCCGGAGAACTGAATTGGGTGCACGGCATCGCCCTGGATTCTCAGGGCAACATCTTCGCGGGCGACATTATCGGAGCGAGGGTACAGAAGTTCGTGCGTCACTCGCCGCCGACCGAAGCCGGGGGTCGGTAAGGGATGCCGCCGAAGAGCGGCCTTGCGTCGGATTGCCGTCCGCGGCCGCCAGGCGTCCCGTACTTTCGCCCGGGAAAGGGACGACGCACCGCCTTTGCTGTCGCGTGCCCGAAGAAACCCGGCCGCCCTTTCGAGCTTGAAGGTTCCATTTCGAGACGCTGTTCACTAAATTGAAGCTTGTGCCGATAGTAAATTGAAGCTTGTGCCGGCTGGGCCGAGACGCCGTTTCGGCCGCCGCGGAGCGCTGAATAGGTTGCGGATCGCTGCTGAATAGGTTGCGGATCGCTGAATAGTTCGGGCTTCGCCGGGATTCGGGGCGCCGCGCCATCGAACTGATGAAACGGATGGTCCCGCCATGACGCGAGAGCATCGCCGGGGAGCCTTGTTTAGCAGTCGTCGTGAAAGGAGGGTCTCGTGCCATGGGTATCGTCTGGGGAGTTGCAATCGTAGTCGTGTTGCTGGTGTTGGTCCTGCTGGTCATCGGCGTTTACAACAGATTGGTGACCTTGCGGAATCGATACCGTAACGCCTTTGCCCAAATCGATGTGCAACTGAAGCGTCGCTACGACTTGATTCCCAATTTGGTGGAAACCGCCAAGGGTTACTTGAAGCACGAACGGGAGACCCTGGAGGCCGTCATTCAGGCCCGGAACCAGGCGGCCGCCGCGGGGCAAAAAGCGGCGGCGCAACCGGGCGATCCCGGCGCCATGCGATCCCTGGCCGGTGCCGAGGGGCAGCTCTCCGCCGCGTTGGGGCGACTCTTCGCGGTGGTCGAAGCGTACCCCGATCTCAAAGCCAATCAGAATATGCTGGCCTTGCAGGAGGAATTGACCGCCACGGAAAACAAGATCGCCTTCGCCCGGCAGGCGTTCAACGACGCGGTTACCGCTTACAATACCGCTCGGGAGACTTTTCCCAGCGTGATCTTTGCCGGAACGTTCGGTTTTCAACCGGCCGATTTGTTCGAGATCGAGGTACCCGATCAACGGGAAGCCCCCAAGGTTTCCTTCTAGGACGAACGGAGGCGGCCGCGGCGAGTGCGGGAACCGGCGGGGTTTTCGCCGTTGACGGCAAGAGAAGGCGGCTATTCGGCGAACTCGCCGTCGACTCGACGCCGAAAAGAAGGACTCCCTTGGCGCCCTTCCTGCTGATCAGCTTGGTTCCGAAAACGGGATTCGGCCGCTCATGGCAACCGATTTCTTTCAGCAACAGGATGCCGCGAGGCGGAAGAGCGTCTGGCTGGTGATACTTTTTTGCGCGGCGGTGTGCGCCATCGTGTCGGTGATCTATCTGATGGTCGCCTTGGTCTTCGCGAACGTCCCGAACGAGCAGGCCGCGGAGCATTCCGGCGACATCGCCGGCCGTCTCTGGAACGCCGAACTATTCGTCTTCGTGTCCCTGGGAACGCTGGCGGTCATCTCCCTGGGGAGCCTCTACAAAATCGCCGAGCTTTCGGCCGGCGGCGAAAAGGTCGCTTTGATGCTGGGTGGTCGACGAATCGACCCGAACACCCGCGACTTGGCGGAAAGGCGGTTGCTGAACGTGGTGGAAGAGATGGCCCTTGCGTCGGGAATGCCCGTCCCCCCGGTCTTTGTCCTCGACGAAGAGCGGAGCATCAATGCCTTCGCGGCGGGGCATACTCCCGGCGACGCGGTGGTGGCCGTTTCCCGCGGGGCTTTGGATTATCTTACGCGAGACGAATTGCAGGGCGTCATGGGGCATGAGTTCAGCCACATCCTCAACGGCGACATGCGGCTCAATCTGCGACTGATCGGGCTTTTGCACGGCATCTTGCTGTTGGCCATTCTGGGCTATTATTTGATGCGTCTCTCCGCCTACGCCCCTTCCTCTCGCCGATCCAAGAACGAGGGCGGCATGCAGGCAGCTCTCCTTCTTGCGGGCCTGGCTCTCCTGGTAATCGGATATGTCGGCGTGTTTTTCGGCAAATTGATCAAGGCGGGCGTATCCCGCCAGAGAGAATATCTGGCCGATGCGTCGGCCGTGCAATTCACCCGCTACCCCGACGGCATCGCCGGTGCCTTGAAGAAAATCGGCGCCTTGACGGAAGGTTCTCGTATTCGCGATCCGCATGCCGAGGAATGCAGCCATCTCTTTTTTTGCGACGCCCTCAGCGGAACGATGATGAACCTGTTCTCCACGCACCCCCCGCTGGTCGCTCGCATCAAGCGGCTCGATCCGGATTTCGACGGAACGTTCCCGCCGATCGTGCCGCCGGCGGTCGCCGAGAGCGACGCTTCCGGCCAAGAGCGACGTCGACAAGGGGTAGCGAGGCCGGCTCTCCGGTTCGTCGCGCGAACCGCGCCGCAAGACGGCGAAAAACCGCCGCGAAGGGGTTCGGGCGCTCTCTTGCATGCGACGAACCTGCCGAACCTCGTTGGGATGGGGGCGGTTCAAATCGGGCAGGCTGCGGTGATTCTGGACCACGTTCCGCAACCGATGCGGAACGCCGCACGCGATCCCTTCTCCGCCCGGGCCGTAATCTACGCCCTTTTGCTGAGTTCGGATTCCGCTGTTCGAGCGGTCCAGTTGAACGAACTGAAATCGCTCACCGAACCCCTCTGTTACCAGCAGACGGTCGATTTGGCGTCCTTGGCCGATCGTCTGCCGGTCGAAGTTCGGCTGCCATTGGCGGATATGTCGCTCCCGGCCCTGAAACAGCTATCTCCGCGGCAATATGAGGCGTTTCGTGACGCGGTTCAGGCGTTGACTGGGGCGGACCGGAGGATCGACCTCTTCGAGTATATGATCCAGGGGGCCGTGCTTCGGTATCTGGACCTGCATTTCGGGCGGAGCAAGCCGCCTGCCATCCGCTACGCCTCATTGAGTCCGCTTGCCAAACCGTTGAGCGTGGTACTTTCGCTCCTGGCTCGCGTCGGAAACCGAGATCAGGCCGCAGCCGAGAGGGCGTTCGGACAGGCCCGCGAGGCGTTGGGACGGCCGCTCGAAATGCTGGAACCCACCTCTTGTACGTTGGCGAACCTGGACGCGGCTTTGAAGGAATTGGCGCGAGCGACGCCGCCCATCAAAAAGCGAATCGTGATCGCGGCCGCGGCCTGCGTCACTTCCGACGGGAAAGTGACGCCGCAGGAATGGGAGCTGTTGCGGAGCATCTCGGCCATGTTGGACTGCCCCATGCCGCCCGGTTTCGCGACAGAGGGCGCGGTCCCCGCGGTAGGCTCTGATGGCTTGCCGAATGCGTAGCCGATGGGCAGGCGGTCACGCGGCAGGCCTCCTCCCTTTTCAGTGTCCCTTGAGCTGTGATGCGAGGGAGAGCCGGCCGGCCATCCGGGGGCGACGCCGGTTGTGCGACAGCCCCATGGCCGCCGGCACCGGTCCTTGAAGCCGGCCGCACAATACCGCTAAACTACGCTTTCGCGAACGGCGCTCGAATGGCAGCCCCTGGCGGCAGCCCTCAGCCCAATCAAGACGAAACCGGATTCGCGGCGGACGGGCGGGCCTGCTGCCCGTCCGTATGGGAATAGGCTACTTTATCAAGATGAAATCGACTTTATCGGGAATATTGGGAAGGAATCGACTTTATCAGGAAGGAATCGATGGAACGTACGCTCGTGTTACTGAAGCCGGATTGCGTTCAGCGGCGTCTCATGGGAGGTGTCATTTCGAGATTCGAGGATAAAGGCCTCAACATCATCGGCATGAAGATGTTGCGGGTAACGCCGGAATTGGCCAAGCGGCACTACGCCGAGCACGTCCAAAAGAACTGGTATCCCGGCCTGGAGGCGTTCATCACGTCCGCGCCGATCGTCGCCATGGCGGTCGAGGGTCCGGAGGCGATTCGCGTAGTTCGCGAGATGGTGGGGGCCACCAACGGACTCAAGGCAACGGCCGGCACCATTCGCGGCGATTTCAGTTCGTCACGGCAGATGAATCTGGTTCACGCCTCCGACGGACCGGAGTCGGCGGAGCGCGAATTGGCCATTTTCTTCGACGAGAATGACATCTGTGAGTATACTCCGATGATGACGCCCGCCCTCCGCGCGGACGATGAATAAAACCCCTGATAAAACGCTACCTTCCGGAAAGCTATCTCCCATGGCTGCTCGCGGCGCACGGTGGTTCGGCAATTGGAACGGGCGTCTCCCGCGCGTGGCAGCGCGGTCCTTTTTGTGGCTTGCATTCTGCTGGGGAACGGCGGTTTGGGGCGAGGATTGGCCCATGTGGCGAGGTCCTGCCGGCACGGGCGTGTGTCGCGAAACCGGCGTCCCGTGGGAATGGTCGCAAGAGGAAAACGTCCTCTGGACGGCCGAGATTCCGGCATGGGGGAACAGCACGCCGGTCGTATGGCGAGATCGCATTTTTCTCACCACTCAAGACGACCAAAATGATTTGCTGCTGATCTGCTTGAGCAAAACGGACGGCCGAACCCTTTGGTCGCGGAAGGTCGGGAACGACGAAGCTCCGCGCGAAGCTCCGCGGGGACGGCAAAAGTTCCATGCGCTCAATAATCTCGCCAGTCCCTCGCCCGTCACGGATGGTCGGTTCGTGGCGGCCCATTTCGGAAACGGCGATTTGGCCGTCTTCGACATGGAGGGGAGCCTTCAGTGGAAGCGAAACCTACAAGCTGACCACGGGCCATACAGCATCTGGTGGGGACACGCGAACTCGCCCGTCATCGTCGGCGACCTCCTCATTTCCGTCTGCATTCAGGACTCTCTGGCCGATCTCCAGGAGAGGCCCAGCGTCAGCTACGTGGCGGCGCATGATCTGAAGACCGGTCGTCCCGTATGGTTTACCGAACGGATGACCGGCGCGGAGAAAGAGCATGGCGACGCATACACCACGCCGCTGGTGCGAGCAGTCGACGGAGGCGTGGAAGTGATCGTCATGGGCGCCGAACAGTTGGATGCCTATGACGCGGCAACGGGCCGACAAGTTTGGGTCTTGCCCGGCCTGGTGGGAAATCGCGTCATCACCGGTCCTACCCTGGAGGATGACGTCGTCTATTCGACGATCGGGATGCGCGGGCCGGTCTTCGCCGCGAGAATCGGCGGCAGCGGAAAGCTCCCGCAAGAGCGAATCTTGTGGCAATACTCGAGCAATACGCCCGACTGCCCTTCCCCCGTCGTTTGCGAGGGGCTGCTTTTCATTGCCGGCGACAACGGCGTCGCCCAATGTCTGGACGTTGCGAACGGTGAGATGTGCTGGCGGGAACGGATGGGCCGCGAGTTCAAGGCATCCCCCATTACGGCCGAAGGCCGGGTCTATTTTCTCGACACTTCGGGACGCTGTACCGTGGTGGAGGCGGCGAGGGAATACCGCCCCTTGGCCGTGAATGAGATTCCGGATCGGATGCTTGCCTCGCCCGCCGTCTCCGACGGCAAGCTCTTTCTTCGAGGCCGGGACCGCCTGTATTGCATCGGGCGCGAGGCGGCCCCGTGAAATCACCAGGCGAAGCGGACATGCCCGCGTTCCAGTTCCCTACCTATCCGCCGTCCATCTTTGAGAATTGCCCGTGGGCGGACGTCTGGGAAAGTCGTTGGTTCACGCCGAAAAATGCTCGACGATCGATGACGACGATCGTGGGGATTATACCGGCTCGATCTTGAGTAGGGGGCTGCTGTCAAGCGGCGCGACCGTGACGCAGATGCCGCCGCGGCGTATCTTTTCCGCGGAGTCCCTGCAATCGAGAAGATGAGGACGGTCGGCCGATAACCGCGGTCGGACGAAAGCGCCGGTTTTCCAGATCCGCCGAGCGGCACGGCGCGTTGCCGTTTCTCTCCATGACCGATCGCGCCGCCGTTTTCCGAGATGACGGCGGTGGAGGGGACTCCGGCAACCTCCGGGAGAGACGAAAATGCTCGAATTGATCGATTGGAATCAACGCATTTCCCGGAAGGATTATGACCTCTGGTACCCGCAACTCGAAATCGAGTTGGGGAACTGCCAACGCGCGGCTCGAAAGGCCGGCCTGCCCATGATCTGGGTCTTTGAAGGCTGGCATGCGGCGGGAAAGGGATTGCTGATCAATCGGCTGACGCAAGCCTTGGATCCGCGCGGATTCCGTGTTCACCTAATGACGGTGCCCACCGCGGAAGAGGCCCGGCGCCCCTGGTTGTGGCGATACTGGATGAACTTGCCGTCGGCCGGTGAAATCGCGATCTTCGACCACTCGTGGTATTACCGTGTGCTTGAAGAGCGTCTTCGCGGCGACATTTCCGATGAGGAAGCCGCTCGTGCCTACGGCGACATCCTGGAATTCGAGCGGCAGTTGACGGCCGGCGGCGTGCTGATCCACAAGTTCTGGTTGCACGTGGACGCCAAAGAGCAGCGGAAGAGGTTTCGCGCCCTACAAAAGGACCCTGCCACGGCTTGGAAAGTCACGAAAGGGTATTGGCGGCAGAATCGTGACTATGACCGATGGGTGCAAGCCGTGGAAGAGACCTTGGCCCGCACAAACACGGCGGACGCTCCTTGGACGATCGTCGAGGCCGCCCAGGGCAAGTTCACGCGCGTCAAAGTGATTCGAACGCTGACGCAACGGGTGCGAGACGCACTCGCGGCACGCGACGATGCCCGGCCCATGACGGCGGCGCCCATGCCGGTTCCGGATGCGAATACTCTCGTTCACCCGACGGTCTTGGATCGCGTGGATCTGACCCTCTCGCTGACCCGCGATGCGTATGAGAAGAAGCTGAAGCGTCTTCGGTCGCGCCTCTATGACCTCGAGCACCTGGCCTACCTCGCCAAAATCCCCATCGTGATCGCTTACGAAGGTTGGGATGCGGCCGGCAAAGGCGGCAATATCAAGCGGCTGACGCGAGGCCTCGATCCCCGGGGATACCAAGTCGTGCCCATCGGCCCCCCCACCGATGAGGAACGGCGCCACCATTATTTGTGGCGTTTTTGGCGTCATATCCCCAAGACGGGTCACATCACGATCTTCGACCGCTCTTGGTACGGGCGAGTCCTCGTGGAACGCGTGGAGGGCTTCTGCACCGAAAGAGAATGGAAACGGGCATTTTCGGAAATCAACGAGTTTGAGCATCAACTCGTCGATTTCGGCACTGTCATCGTCAAGTTCTGGCTGCACATCGATCAAGACGAGCAGCTTCGGCGGTTTCAAGACCGCGCCAACACGCCTTCCAAGCAATGGAAAATCACGGACGAAGACTGGCGCAACCGAGAGAAATGGGCACAATACGAACTTGCCGTCGTCGATATGCTGGAGCGAACCAGCACCATTTACGCCCCGTGGACAATTCTAGAAGCGAACTGCAAACTCTACGCCCGAATCAAATCGCTGCAGACGGTTGCGGACGCCATGCAGGCCGCAATCAATCAGCGGTAAGCGCCGCGCAACGTGGGCATTCACTCGCCCACAAACGGCAAGAGTGCCATGTAGCGTGCCCGCTTGATGGCTTTCGTGACGGCATGTTGGCTGGCGGCGGCACATCCGGTCTTCCGGCGTCCGACGATCTTGCCCTGACGATTCGTCAGTTTCTTGAGCAATTCGATGTCTTTGTAATCGACGTACAGCGGACGAGGATACTGCCCATCCACCATCAGGGGGTCGCGCTTGCGCCGTTTGATTCGCACACGCTTCTTGGCCATGCCGCGTCACCTATTCAGATTTGCGTTCGCACAAAAAACCACTACTGCCACAAAAAACCACTACCGCCGGCACTGTATGCCGCGAAACCGCTCTCCCATAATGATTTCAGTTTACCGATCGCCGTTTTTTTCGCAAGGACGGGCAAAGGCCTTTTCCCCCCGCCCTTAGGGATGCGTGACGGCCTTTGCGGTCGGGCTCTGTCATGAACGGCCGATATGGTGAGCCGAACGTTTGAATCGCGGACGCTCGCATCGGCGTCCCTTTTCGTCCCCGCGAAAGTCGCCCGCAGACACCGATTTCAGGACTTCTATGGGAGACGTCAGTGCTTTTTGACCGAAACCGAGACGCCGCTCCGATCCATATGGAGGAAGACCGTCTCCAATTCCGGATTCGCCGTAATTGCTTCGACGAAGCGAGGATCCGCCATATTGGGCGTCATGTTGTGAGCAATGACGATTCCGCCGGGTCGCACCAGCGGCAACAACTTCTGGAGGTAATCGAGATAGCCCGATTTGTCCGCATCGAGAAACAGCACGTCGATCGGATCCTTGAGTTCCTTGACGGTTTCGTGGGCGTCCCCGAGCACCATGGTCACAATGTCGGCCACGCCCGCGGCTTCGAAATTGGCCTTGGCCGTGGCGGCCCGCCGTTCGTTGACGTCGAAGGTCGTCAGTTTGCCGCCCGTTCCTTTCAGTGCCAAGCAGAACCACAGGCCGGAGTAGCCCACCGAGGTGCCGATCTCGACCACATGTTCGGCCCCGACCGCTTCGGTCCAAGCGCGAAGCAATCGGCCGTCCTCCTCCGGGACGATCATGTTTCCGGCGCGCTGTTCGCGCCCTACCCGCTCGATGACTTCGAGAATGCGTTTTTCGACGTCGTTTTTAGGCAGCGTCTTCGCATCAAAGACCGCTCGGGGAGACCTGGGACGCTGGGCCCATGCCGACGTCGAAGCCGCAACGATCGCCAATCCGACCGCGAGAGAAAGACCGACTCTCATGTTCAGCTCCTCCAAAAGGGTTATGAACTC
>JAAZNR010000258.1 GCA_012798155.1 Thermogutta sp.
GAAGTTCTCCTCCTCTCCTTTGATGACGGCCGACACCCGCCCCACGGTCTCGCCTAATTCGGGATAGGGAACCTTCATCACATCGGCGACGACGGGCACCAAGCGGTGCAGGAACGGGTCCTTCATCCCCATGCGGTTACCATCCAAGACCGCGCGCCGCAACAGGCGGCGGATGACGTAACCCTGCTTGTTCGGCCCCGGGGTCACGTTTTCGTGAATCGCGAACGCGCAAGCCCGAATGTGGTCCGCGATCCGCCGCAGCCGCCGCCCATAATCCGAGGCCGGGTCGTAGCTCGTGCCGCACACCTCGGCCGCGGCTTCCACAAGCGGCCGCAGGATGTCGATGTGGAAGTTCGACTCCACGTTTTGCAAGACGGCGGCGGTCCGCTCCAACCCCATGCCCGTGTCGATGTTCTTGCTGGGAAGCGGCCGGAGATTGTTCGGCGGAGGTCCCACGCGGTTGAACTGCGTGAAAACCAGATTCCAGATTTCCACCTTGCCCCAGGGCGTTTCGTAGTAGATCTCGGAGCAGGGACCGCAAACCCCGTCCGGCCCCTGGCTGGGGGCATTGGCAGGCCAAAAGTTCTCATCCTCGCCCATGCGCGTCACTTTGGCGGGGGGAAGGCCGATTTCTTCGATCCAAATCGCCGCAGCCTCCTCGTCGTCCACATACACGGTGGCCGAGAGCCTTTCGGGATCCAAGCCGAGCCACCGTTGGGAGGTCAGGAACTCCCAGGCCCAGTGGATGGCCTCCCGTTTGAAGTAATCCCCGAAGCTGAAATTCCCCAACATCTCGAAGAACGTGTGGTGATAGGCGGTTCGCCCCACGTTCTCGATGTCCCCCGTGCGGAGACATTTCTGGCAAGTCGTCGCCCGGGTGAACTCCAACTTGCACCGCCCCAAAAAGTGATCCTTGAACTGGTTCATTCCCGCCGGCGTGAACAGCACGGAGGGGTCCCATCGCGGAACCAGCACATCGCTGGGCCGCCGGACGCAGCCCTTGGATTCAAAGAAAGTCAAGTATTTTTCGCGCAGTTCGTCGGTTTTCATCGCAGATTCCAGGTACACAAGTGCAAGTGGGGGGCGGCTCGAAGCGATCCGTGAGAGTCCAAGCGACCCAACGTCCATCATATCGGACGCTTGCGAAGCGGAGAAGTCCACCGCTGCCGGAGCTTCGGGACGCATTCGGAACGGAGGTCCGCACCCAATCTCGATACCGATTGAGGATGGACGGCGAACCCGCCCCGCGTGCCGGACGACGGCTTTGTGGACGGTTACAAGGCCCGACGCCGCTGCATAGCGACTCGCTGGAACGGGATACCCCGCCCACCGGCCGACAGCAGCCGAGGAAGCGATCAATCCGGCGGAGAAGTGACGAATCGCTCAATCCACCGAGAAATGGTGGACCGTCAACTGTCGGTACTTCTCTCCGGGTCGCAGGACCGTCGAAGGATATTCGGGGCGGTTGGGAGAATCCGGGAAATGCTGGGTTTCCAGGCAGACCGCGCCGTACTTGGGATAAGGCTTTCCGCCGGCGCCCAAGCTGCCATTCAAACCGTTCGCGGTGTAAACCTGCACGCCCGGTTGCGTCGTAAAGACTTCCATCACCCGGCCGCTCTTGGGATCGCGCAAGACGGCGCAAAGCTCCAAGGCGTCGTCTTGCGTACGATTCAACACGAAGCAATGGTCGTAGCCGCCGTTGGTGAGAGCGATGTCTCTCCCGATCGGTTTCTCTTGCCTAAAATCGAAGGGAGTGTTTTCCACCGGGGCCGGCGGACCAAGCGGAATCAACGTTGCATCCACGGGAAGATACCTGTCCGCGTTGATCCGCAAGAGGTGGGCCAAGACATCGCCGTTGCCCGCCCCCGCCAAATTCCAATAGGCATGATTGGTAAGGTTCACCACGGTGGGCTTGTCCGTGGTGGCTTCGTATTCCATTTCCAATCGGTTATCGGGGGTGAGCCGGTAAGTCACCGCGGCCTTCAAGGTGCCGGGGTAGCCTTCGTCGCCGTCCGGGCTTTCCAGCGAAAATCGCACGCCCACGTAGCCCTCTTCCTCCACGGTCTCGGCCGTCCAGTTCTTCTTGTGGAAACCTTCGATTCCTCCGTGGAGATGGTTCGGACCGTTATTTTGAGCCAGCCGATACTCGACGCCGTCGAGCACGAAGCGCCCCCCGGCGATGCGATTGGCATAACGGCCGCAAACGGATCCCAAACAGGGGTGGCCTTGGACGTACTCTTCGGCGGTCTCCAAGTAGAGGGTGACGTTATCCCGATCGCCC
>JAAZNR010000259.1 GCA_012798155.1 Thermogutta sp.
AAGCTGGACGAGGTTGGCGGGATGCAATGAGCCGCTCGCCAAAAATTCGGCGCCGGCCGCCGCTCTCACGGAATCGTGAAGCATCTCCCAGGTGGGCAGGAATTGGACGGCTCCCAGGGCCAGGCCCCACGACTTCGCCAGTCCCAGGAGGCAAGCGGACACCGGCAAGAACAGCAGGGAAGCGGACACCGGCAAGAATCGGCCCATGCCCGGCCGCTGACGGAATCGGCGGTCGCGGATCCCAGCCAGGCACCAGATGATGAACCAAGCGATTTCGGCCAATAACGAGTACCAAACATATTGCGGATAGCCCATCAGCAGTTGCGAACCGGTCAGGGCGGCGTATGCCGGCCACAGTCGCAGGACGTGCTGACTTTCGACGTACCGCCGGGCGGGCGTTCCTCGCGGACGATCAGCCTGCGATAGACGGGCCGCCTCTGCCAGCAGCCGATCCTCGCACCACAGCAGCCAAGGGAGGTGCGCGATCACGGCCAGGGCGTTCGGGTGAACGAATCGCAGGAGCGAGAAGCCGCCGAAGGTGAAGATCAAGGCGGCCCAGGCGGCCGAAGCGACGTCGTTGGTCAGCCGCCGGACGAGCACGAAAACTCCGCCCCATAGAACCGCATAGGAGGAGAGCAATTCCACGGCGAAGGCGGCGGGCAAAGGAAGGAATCGGTAGAGAAAAAGGTGCCACGGATGATACGAACCGAGTTGGCCCTCCCCCGTCAGATAGAAGCCGCCGAAAAGCCCCGGGTGCCAATCGAACGACTCGCCCGCGGCCAACTGCTGGGAATAAAAATACCGCAGCGGCAAGTGATAGGCGCCGAGATCATCGCGGGTATAGACGTTCCCGGTAACGGCCGGCCATGCCATCGAGCACAGGATGGCGACCGCCGCCGCGATCGCCGTGACTGCCGCGCATCGCTCATCGCGGCGGCCGCAGCGAGTCTGCAATCCCAAAGAGCCGCCGCGCGGCAAGCGTGGCAACGAGCGTGGCAAGTAGTCGGTCCAACGGGCGAACATGGAGGAGGGCGCCTCGCGATCACGCGAACGGAGGTGGGCAAGGAAAGGGTGGGACGGCTGATCCCGATGCCTATCCACGCTTTTCCAAAGTATAGAATGCCGCCGCGCCGTCGCCGCCGATGGGCGCACGCCCGGCAAAAGCGTCACCGGCCCTCCGCGCTTGGGCATCTTTGCCGCCGGCTCGCAAAAAAAGGCTCAAGTTCGCGATTTGACTTCGGCCGTTTTTGACCTAGCTTTCATTACAGAGGCGAGACTCGAAGGCGATGAAAAAATCGGAGCCGGAGGGTCGAGCCGAATGACGGCCTGAAGGCTGTCTGGCGAGGTGGGACGTGAACGGGATGCTTCGGCGTCGCCGGTCCGAACTCGCCCGAGCGGCCTGCACGCCTCATCCTCGAAAAGGCAAACCGGTCGCAAGGCCGGGGCGCAAAGCCAAGGGCCGAACTCGCTTGCGAGGGCGGCGGCCTGGCTGCCGAAAGGGTGACGCGGTTCGGGGTGCGAACCCCGGACTTCCGCTTGCCGACAACCGGGTTTTGTGCCGGTGCGGCGGCGCCGTCCGACTCGGGCGATCCGAGCGGATGGGCATCGCGGCATGAGGGGAAGAGGCACCAGCGTTCGGTTTGTTCGGGGCCGGAAGGTACAACGCAGGCCGACGCCGCCGCAAGGCGACGGGTACCCTCCGATCCCAACTTTTCCCTGCCGATCGCGGCTCGTCGCCGCGGGAATCGGCCGCAGAGACCCGCTTGTCTTGGAGGAACCGTATGAGGTTGCTTGCTCAGAAGTTGCACCGTTTCCTCGTTTCGGAAGACGGCCCCACCGCGGTGGAATACGCCGTCATGCTGGCCCTGATCGTGATCGTGTGCCTGACGGCCATCAGCTCTTTGGGCACGGCCGCGAAGGACACCTTCAATGAGGTCCAGCAGTCCGTGAGCGCCGCCGCTCCGAGCTGATCCGTCGCAGGGAGGCCGGGCATGGCGCCCCACCGAATCGGTCGGGTAAGCGTTGAAGCGGGAACAACCCCTCGGAGATCCGCATGTTCTCCGAGGGGCGTTTTTTTGACCTATGCTTTTCTCGGGGAGTAGCGACGCGGCTGCTTTTCTCGGGGAGTAACGACGCGGCGACCGGCGAGTCGAGAGGGAAGGAAGGCGAACCGTGGATTGGCTCACGTCACCGGATGCGATTCTTCAGGCGCTGCCGGCCTTCATCGTCGCGCTTTCGGTGGCGGCGGCCGCCCTGCAATTCCTGCTCACGGTCCGTTGGTAACCGAGGGGCGATCCCTGAACCGATCACAGGCCGGCGCGTGACCGGTCGTCTTGTCGGCGGACTGGTGCGGAAACAGGGGTCGGACGGCGATGCGACCCATCGCACCTCGCGGCCGCCAATGGGACACAGGACTGACCGAGACGGTCAACTTCAGGCAAGCTCGTGGGAGCGGAGATCATGCTGGAGAGATTGATGGAAACAGCAGGCGGACCCTGGCCCGTTTGGGTCGTGGGCTGGCTGGTCAGCGTTACCCTGATTGTGGCGGCGTGGATCGACGGCCGGCGGCTCAAGGTGCCGAACTGGTTGACCTTCCCCATGATCCTCACCGGCTGGGCCTTCAGCGGGTGGGTAGGGGGATGGGAAGGGCTGGGCTGGAGCCTGGCCGGGACCGCCGTGGGCTTGGGTCTGCTCTTCCCCGCCTACGCCATCGGCGGGATGGGGGCCGGCGACGTCAAGCTACTGGCCGGCGTCGGCGCCTGGGTCGGCATGGTTCACACCTTCTGGGCCTTTGTCGCCACGGTTATCGTGGGCGCCGTACTGGCCGTAATGATGGTTCTTTACCGCCGGGCATGGGGGCATCACAAGAACCAGTTCTTCGCCATCCTCACGGAAATCTTGGTGGTTCGCAATCCGGACAGACTGGCCGCCCTCGCGGCCGAACGCAAGCCGCACATGCTATTGCTGCCTTACGGCATCCCGATCGCAGTGGGGACGATCGGATACTTCCTTGTGCGGGGGATGCTGTTCCCGGGCTTCGGCATGGGGCTTCCGGTATGAATGCGAGTCGCGGGAAAGGATGCGCAGCTATATCGACGCGCACTGGGTCGGAGTTTAGCGCGCGAAGAAGAGATACCCCCAAGATTGCTTTTCGTCGCGCCTGGGTCAGCTTTTCCACTGAGGTGGTGCCATGAAGCTGCGTATGATCTTCGGTCTGCCTAGATTTTCTAAGTTGTGTGAAGTATCGGGGATTTTTCCGCCGTTTGGGGAATCCGGGGGCGTCTCTAAGTGCCTTTTCGGAATAAATGGCGGTGGAGGATTGGAGAAAGTGTATCGATCGTGCCGAAAAGAACGGTTGGGTGTGGCTGCCGTCGAATTTGCTGTGGTGGCCCCGCTCTTTTTCCTGCTCCTTTTGGGCATGATCGAGTTCGGCCGGATGGTGATGGTCCAGCAGGTCATTACGAACGCCTCGCGGGAGGGGGCTCGCCTCGGCGTCCTCGACGGGACCACGACGACGGAAATCACGAACGCGGTGGAGGCCTATTTGGCAAGCGGCGGCGTGAGAAATGCGACTGTGACGGTTACGCCGGATCCTCCCAGTCAAGCCGGTTATGACGAGCCGGTGACCGTTACGGTCCGCGTGCCGTTCAGTCAAGTCAGTTGGCTTCCAACGCCAATGTTTTTAGGTGGAACGGAGTTGTCGGCGGTCACCGTCATGCGGCGCGAGACCGCCCAGTAGATTCGGCCGATCGCAGGGTGACGAGCCGAGCCGCTCGCCGTGCAATTTGTGAGCTGCCGCGTAATTTGTGAGCTACTGCCGGCAGTGGTAACATCGGCGGCCGGCCGCCGGCTATTGTGGGCCGGTTGCTATAACGCAAACGGCTGCAACGAGCCGTTCCGCGAAGGATCGCGGAAGGAATGGACGGACAAGGAGGTTGACGCGCCGCTCGCACGATCATGAACACTCCGAGGTGCGGAATTCTCCCATGCGTACGAAATCCATGATTCTCCTTGCCGTGGCGATGGGATGCGGGGTGGTGGCCGCCATCGGCGTGAAGCAAGTCCTTGCGACCAGGGACCGCGTCGTCGCCGCCCCGGCGGAGGAGACGCAGGCGATCTTGGTCGCCATGGAAGACATTCCGATGGGGGAGCTGATCAACGAAAAGCAAATCAAATTGGAGGACTGGCCGAAGAGCAAGATTCCCGCCGGGGCGATCTTCGATCTATCCGGCATCGAGGATCGACGCACCAAGACGAGGATCTTCAAGGGTTCGCCGATCCTGGACGGGTACTTGTTGGCCAAGGGCGCGGTGGACGCCGGGGCGGCGCCCTGGATACCCAAGGGATATCGCGTGGTCTCCGTGAAGGTGGACCCGGTGAGCGGAAGTTCGGCCATGATTCGCCCCGGCGACCGCGTGGACGTGGTGGTGCACTTCTCCGCCAACCCTGCTCGGGGGATTGTGAAGAATTTCACGCGGACCGTCTTGCAGAACATCAAGGTCTTCGCGATCGATGACAAGTACGAATTGACGGACGAGGAGCAGAAGGCCTTCAATCCCAAAACGGTATCTCTGCTGGTGACGCCGGAGCAGGCGGAGGTTTTGACGGCGGCCTCGGAATTGGGGCAGATTCGGCTCGTGATGCGGGGTTTAGGCGACGTGGAGCCGGCGGAGACCAAGGGCGTGGAACCGTCGCAATTGCTGGGGTTGCCGACGGGCGAAGGCGATCCCGATAAGGAGATGCTGCCCGGCCAGGGACCCCGCGGCCAAGACGATCAAGACGACTTCGCTCGCTTCCTCGCCTCCGTGCGGCAATCGCAGGCGCCGCAGGCGGACCCCGGTGCCGAGATGTGGCCGGTTCGTATCATTTCCGGCGCAAATGTGGACGACGTGATCCTGGAGGAGGAGCAAAGCCAAGGGACGGCCGGCCCGGTGCCGGCGCGGTGGCGGGTGGTTTCGTCCGGCCGCAACGGTGACGGTTCCAATGCCGCGGCCGACGCGGTTCCCAGTGATTTACCGCCGCCTCCGCCGCCGGAACCGGAACCCGATCCCGTGGAGCCGCAAGCGGACGAACCCAGCAATCAGTAGCCTGAGGCGAACAAAGGAAATGTGGCGGCCAATCGTAATGCGGCGTCGAAGCTAAGGGAATCAGAGGGACGCCAACGGTTGCCGTGAGGATGCGAGCGGCCGGCGTGACGGCTTGGTCGCGGAGTTCCTAACGGCCGCCCCGAGACCGTCGTGCGGCGGACGAGGCACAAGGCGGATGGTGGGCGAGGCATGGACGGCCCCGCCCGAACGGACGCAAGCATTCGGAACGCCCAGCCGGACTTGACCGGCGGCGTGCGTTCCTTGAACACAAGGATGGTCACGGATGATGCGGCGCTTTTCCCAGCTCTTCCGGAACGTCGGTATTCTGAATGCGTGTCTTGCGGCCTGTCTGTGGGCCGGCCTCCCGCGGGAGGCGGTTCATGCCCAGCAGGTTGCGCCCCCGCCGCCGTCCGCTACCGCGTCGGGGGGACCGCCGTCCGGCGTCGCCCTCGACCCGGGCGCCGTCGTCTGCAAGGTAACCGAGTCCAATCAGCGGCAGGAATTGACGGTCAATACCAGCCGCATCTTGACGCTGGATAAGCGCATCCCGCAGGCGCAGGTCAACAACCCGGAAATCCTCCAACTGACGGCCTTGTCGCCCAACCAAATTCAAATCTTCGCCAAGAAACCCGGCGTCACGCAGGTCAACTTGTGGGATGAAGCGGGGGCCATCTATTCCATCGACGTGATCGTCTTCGGCGACGCCCGCGAGCTGTCTCTCTTGATCGAGAGCCAGTTCCCCAATTGCAGTATTCGGGTGGTGCCGATTTCGAACGGCGTCATGCTGTCGGGCTACGTGGATCAACCCGAGCATGTCAGCCGCATCATGCAGTTGGCGGAGGAATACTACCCTCGCGTGATCAACAACCTCACGGTGGGAGGCGTCCACGAGGTCCTGTTGCACGTCAAGGTGATGGAGGTTTCCCGGACCAAGCTACGGGCCTTAGGCTTCGACTGGACGCAGATTTCCGGGCAAAACGTCGTGCGTTCCAGCGTCTCGGGTTTGATCGGCGGGGCGACGGGGGTCGATGCCCTCGCCGGGACGTCGGCCTCGGTGGCAACCTCCGGTGCCGAGACGTTCTTTTTCAGCGTCTTCGACGGGGGTGACGCCTTTTTCGGGGTTCTGGAGGCCTTGCGGCAAGACAACCTCATGAAGGTGCTGGCGGAGCCGACGCTGTTGACGGTCAGCGGCCGGCCCGCATTCTTCCAGGTGGGGGGGGAGTTTCCGATCATCGTGCCGCAAAGCCTGGGAACCGTTTCCATCGAATACAAGAAGTACGGCACGCAGGTCGATTTCGTCCCGATCGTGCTGGGCAACGGCAAGATTCGCCTGGAAGTCCGCCCGCGGGTCAGCGAGATCGATCCGGCGCGGTCGGTGATCATGAACTCCACGACGGTGCCGGGACTGCGGGTTCGCGAGGTGGACACGGGCGTGGAAATGAAGGCCGGCCAGACGCTGGCGATCGCCGGTTTGGTGGAGACCCGGGTGGAGGCCCAACGGCGCGGATTGCCCTGGATTTCGGATGTGCCGTATGTCGGCATGCCGTTCCGGCGCGTAGTCGAGCGGACCAATGACGTGGAACTATTGATCTTGGTTACGCCGGAATTGGTGTCGGCCATGAATCCGGAGGAGGTCCCGCCGGGCGGGCCGGGCCTGAGTACCTCCAGTCCGGCCGATTCGGAGCTTTATTTCGGCGGTCTGATCGAGGTCCAGCGCGGTTGCCCGGAGGGGACTGCCGGAGACGCCGGCATGATCGAGGCGGCTCCGCCGTCGCAGGGGGCCGTGCCGGTTCCGGTGCCTGCGCCCGCTTTGGAGGCCGTTCCCCCCAGCGGCCCGGTGCTCCAGCGTGTGCCCTCTAACCAGCGCGTGCCCTCCAAGCTGCCCGTCGCAACGCGACCTGCCGTCGCGGAGCCGGCCCCGACCGCGGCGCCGCTCCCGCCCGCCGAGGCGGAGGAAGGCGGCGTGAAACCGCTGCCCGGTTTCCAGGGCAGGATCGGTTACGGCGAGTAGGGCGATGGTACGAGGCGAGGGCGGCGTGCGAGAACCGACGTCGTGCGGGCCGGGATTTCGAGGCGACCGCCGTCGCTTCACGGCCCGACTTCATCAGCGGCGTCTTTTTCCGCTCCGCGCGGCGTTTTTGTAAGCCATACTTGTCGAGAGCTACCGGAAGAACGGGTCGCGCGCCGACCCCTGCCCGTGTCCGCAACTCCGCGCGGACGGCCCGCGCCTTTCGGCCCGGGCGGAGGGATGGTTCGGCCGGCATCGACGCCCCGGCTTTCCGGATGAGGCGTGCCGCTTTGTCTCGTGCCATGGAAATTGGATGAGGCTCATGAGTAACGTCCTGCGACTGGCGATCGTCGATCCCCAAGATTCGACCCGGGAGGAGCTGAAGCGACTACTGCTCGGGCTGGAGATGATTTGGCTGGACGCCGAGTGCTCGCGGTACGAGTTCTTCAGCGACGTCGTCGCCCAGACCAATCCGGATATCGGCGTCGTGGCCATCGACCACGACCCGGAGAAGGCGCTGGAGTTGGTGGCGCGGGTCGCGCAGAACTCGCCCGACTGCGCCGTCTTCGTGGTCAGTTCCAGCAAGGATGGGAACCTCATCCTGCAGGCCATGCGGGCCGGGGCTAAGGAATTCCTGCCGCAACCGGTGCGAATCGACGACCTGTTGACGGGCATCGCACGCATCAGCGAGCGGAGATTCGGCCGCGGCGAGAACAAGGCACGCGGTTCGCAGGTCATCGCCGTGATCGGCGTGACCGGCGGCGTGGGCGTCTCTACGTTGGCGGTGAACTTGGGCTGCGCCCTTGCCCGCAATGAAAAGAATACCGCGGCCCTGGTGGACCTGGACCTGTGCTTGGGGGATGCGGACGTTCTCTTGGATACGATCCCCGATTACACGATCGTGGACGTGGCTCAAAACGTCACGCGATTGGACTATTCGCTACTCAAGCGGTCGTTGACGAAACACTCGTCGGGGCTGTTCCTGCTGCCCCGGCCCGTGCAACTCGAAGACGTGGCGCTGCTCAGCGCCGAGGACTTGCAGCGGGTCATCGGCCTGCTCAAGGCCACGTTCACGCACTTGGTGCTCGACCTGTCCAAGGCCTTTACCCCGGTCGATATGATCGCCCTGGAGATGGCGCATCACGTCCTCATGGTCACGCAGCTCGACCTGCCGTGTTTGCGGAACGTCGTGCGCTTGATCATGTCTTTCCAGAACATGGAGGGCATGTCGGACAAGGTGAAGATCATCGTCAATCGGTCGGGCATGGAGAACGGCCGGATCACGTTGAAAAAGGCGCAAGAGATCATCAGCCGGGAAATCTTCTGGCAGATTCCCAACGATTACCGGGCTTGCAGCGAAGCGCGAAATAACGGCCTGCCTCTCTTGGAGCAAGCGCCCCGCTCGGCGGTGACCCAGTCGATCCTGCAATTGGCGGATGCCCTTTGCGGTGACAAGGAAAAAGAGGACGAAAAAAAGGCCGGCCGAGGCTTGTTCCGCCTCTGGGCCGGCAAGAGCGGTTGAAACCCGCGCGGAGTCTCAAATCTGCGATCCGGGACTCGGCGCGAGCAGGATGTTGGTGATGTTCGAGACCGTATTCGCGTATTCGGGCCGGGCCTTCAGCTCCGTCCACTGAGCATCCTTCTGGAAGGCCTCCCAGGCCGCCTTCTGCGCGTCCATATCATCGAAGGCCAGCATGTAGGTCAAGTTCGGCAGCTTCGGGCCGATCAAGGCCCGGCCGAGAAAGACGGGGTTCAGACCCACGCGGCGGAAAATCTCCAATTCTCCGCCGCCTTCGAACATCTCCACCTTCTTGAGGTGCATCGCCAGGTTGTGGCTTTCGTAAACGCGAAGCTGGAGGACCCGGCTCGCGGCTTGCGTGGGCACTTCCACCTTGGGCATGGCGGAGAACGCCAGCAGCAGGCTGCTCTCGATCCGCTGGTAGGCCGGATCGTCGAAGGAATCCGGCAGAATCGCCTTGCTCGCTTCCAGGTAGGCCGCGTCTTCCATCAATCGGGTCGATTCCGTCACCACCGTGAGCGGTGATCCGTGAGCCAGCAGGACCCTGAGACCGAAGTCCTCGGCTTCCATGGATCGAAACACGCCCACCGGCTGGATTCCGATCCGATTCCAGGCGGGGATCGCGGCCTCGGCGAAGAATTTTTCCAGCAATTCCCGTTTGGCATTGGAAGCCAAGGCGTAGTGCCGCAATTCCAAAAGTTGCCTCATGGGGCGTCCTTCCGCCGCCGCGGAGGCCTGCCCGGCGACCCCGCTCATCAACGCCGCCGCCGAACCCGCCACGAACTCGCGTCGCTGCATCATGGGTGGAATCCTCTCATTCAGGGAACCGTGTCTGTGAAACTCGAACGAATCGCGCCGGCGGCCGGGAACGCATCAGCGACATGAACGGCTTGCGCCGCTTGGTCGCCGCGGCATCGAGACGCGGCGGCTTCACTTTCCGCGAACGCCGTACGCAAAAAGCAAGTTGCCATGCCGCAAGTAGAGCCGCCCGTCCAGCACCACCGGATGGGCCCACGATTGCTCGCGCTCCTGCGAGGGAATCGTGAAGGAGCCGGTCAGCTCGTGGGCCGTGGGAACGGCCGGCGCCAGACCCACTTTCTTGCGCTCGCTGAAAGTGTACAGCATCCCGTCGGCCAGCGTTGCCGAACCTTTGCCGACGCCGTTTTGAGTGTACTTCGTCTCGCCCGTATTCCAATCCAAGCAGACCCATTTTCCGCGGAAATTCGACCCGTACAGGAATCCTTCGTAGAGAATCACGCCGCCGTGGTGGTTGTCCAGATCCTTGTTTTCCCAGATTTGCTGGGCCGTGACGCGGCCGCCTTCCTTTTTCAGGCCGATCAACTCCGCTCCGCTGCCGTAACCCGTGCTGATGAAGACTTTCCCGTCGCGGAAGATCGGCAGGCAGGCGTTGACGTCGTATTGCGTCTCGCGCGGATGGCGGAAGAGCAGCTTGCCGGAATCGGCGTCCACGCCGACCAGGGCCTTGGCCGTCATACCGAGGACGATCCGCAGTCCCTCCCACTCGGCCAACTGGGGCGTACCGTAGGACGGCCCGTCACCCCCGGCCGACTCTGACTGCCAGACCGTTTCGCCGGTCATCTTGTCGAGAGCGACGATGCAGGTATTGGGGCCGCCAGGCGTGCAGATGACCCGATCTCCGTCGATCAGAACGGACTCGGCAAGCCCCCACTCCGGCGGTTGAGAACCGAATTTCTCCAAGATATTCGTGCTCCAGACCGGGGCGCCGTCCGCCGCTTTGAGGCAAGCCAGGTCGCCCGCTGCGCCGAGGTGATAGACTCGATCGCCGTCCAGGGTGGGCGTCCCGCGTGCGCCAGGGTAGCTCTTTGTCCAACCCGGTCCGTTCGGCCTTTGCCACAGGATTTTGCCGTCCATGTCCAGGGCTGAAATGAGGAGCTGATCCCCGACGTTGCCGGCCGTGAAGATCCGGCCGTCCGACACCGTGACGCTCGCGAAGCCGTTACCGATGCCTTCGACCTTCCAAAGCAGCTCCGGGCCGTCCTCGGGCCAGGCGTTGAGAAGGCCCGTGTCGTCCGAGATGTTATCTCCCCGCGGCCCGTGGAACCTCGGCCAACTCGCCGAGGATGTCGTCGCGGGGGTCGTCGCCGGCACGGGATCGGAACCGGAACTCCTGCCGGCCGCGGCGGGATCGGGATTCCCTCCTTCCGTTCCCGCTGCTCGCGCCGCTTGCTTCGATTGGGCGGGGGCGTCGGCGGCGTCCTGCGAACAGGCCGGAACGAGCGGAGCGAGGCCGATCAGCAGAGCGAGCACGGGTCGCTGCAAAGTCATTGCAAAATCCTCTACTACTACCGGTGATTTCGGGCCGTTGCTTGGAGGGGATG
>JAAZNR010000260.1 GCA_012798155.1 Thermogutta sp.
GGCACCTGATCGTGAAAGGCGGGCGAACTACAGCACAAAGGGGAACGGGCGGGCTTGCCATCGCCGCTCGCCGAGCATTATAGCAGGTTGAAGTTTGCCTTGGGCAACCGTGGGACCGCATTTGGAAAACTCGGAACGGGAAGGCCGACCGGCAGCGGTCTTAGCGGGGCAGGCCGCTGAACCGGCAGCCGAAAGGAAAGGATGCCTGCCATGCAAATCCTCGATGGCTGAGGGCCCCGGCAAACCGTGGAACCGGCAGCCGAAAGGAAACCACGACAAGCGCGGAAACCCCCGCCGTTCTTGTTAAGCCCAAAGATTCCCGTATATTGAGGTTTTACCTCGGCGTGCGGCGAGTCTTTCCACATGGGGGAGGCTCTGCCAGGGGGCGTTCCAATCGCACTGAAAAAGGGTTTTCGCAATGTCCGTAGGGGAATGGGTTAGCGGTCGCGTCTTCAACCTCGTGCATCGACATAATTTGGTGTACAACACCTGCTGGGAGGACCCCCGTCTCGACCGGCAAGCCCTGAACATCGGTCCCGACGACACGATTTTGGTCATCACCTCGGCGGGCTGCAACGCCTTGGACTACGTGCTCTGCAATCCGCGGCGGGTTTACGCAGTGGATGTGAATCCCCGGCAAAACGCCCTCTTGGAATTGAAGATCGCCGGAATCCGAAAGCTGGACTTCGAGACGTTTTTCCTCATCTTCGGGGAAGGACGATTCCGGCACATGAACGAGCTTTATTACGACGTCCTCCGCGAAGAATTGACGCCGTTTGCCCGCCGCTTTTGGGATAAATACGTTCACCGCTTTTTCGGGAGCAAGCGCTCCTTCTATTTCCGCGGGACGGCGGGGGCCTTCGCGCGGGTGATGAACACCTATATCAACCGGGTCGCGAAGGTTCGGCCGTGGGTGGAGCGGATACTGGACGCCAAGACGCTCGCGGAGCAGCAGGAAATCTACTACAAGCATCTCCGGCAGCAGGTCTGGACGCCGATCTTGCGGTTTCTCATCAGCCGCGACACGATGCTGTCCCTGGTCGGCGTTCCCCGCGCCCAACGGCAACAAATCGAATCGCAATACGACGGCGGCATCGCACGGTATGTGCAAGACGCCGTGGAGACCCTGTTCGCCAAGCTCCCCTTGTCCGACAACTACTTCTGGCGGGTCTACATCATGGGCAGCTACACCCGCGCGTGCTGCCCCGAATACTTGAAGGAAGAGAATTTCAAACGCCTGAAATCGGGTTTGGTGGATCGAATCGACATCCACACGGATACGGTGGAAGGCTTCTTGGTCTCGCACGACGTTGCCGTCTCGCGGTTCGTCTTGCTCGATCACATGGACTGGTTGTCGGGAAGGTATTTCCCGCTCCTGGAACGGGAGTGGCAGGCCATTTTCGATCGCGCGGCGCCGGGGGCGCGAGCCATCTGGCGGAGCGGCGGGCTGCGCACCGATTTCGTCGATCGCGTCAAGATCGAGCTGCAAGGCCGGCCGACCACGCTGGGCGAACAGCTTACCTACCACCGCGAATGGGCGCAAGAGCTTCACGCCAAGTGCCGGGTTCACACCTACGGCAGCTTCTACATCGCCGATCTCAACGTGTAAAGCGGTCTCAGCGTACAAGGCACGCGGCGGGATGCCTTGTGCCTCCGCGGCGGTTTCCCAAGGCAAAACGTTGTCGCCTCCAAAGGAGTATCAAGACCCATCATGGGCGTGCTTGGGGATCTCAAGATCTTGTATCGCATGGTGTTTCATCCCGGCCGCGGCGCCGACCACGCCCAGCGGCTGGAATCCTTCTACGCCGCGCAAGCCGATCATTACGACTCCTTCCGAAAACGCCTGCTCAAGGGACGCGAAGAGCTGTGGCGATCCCTGGGGATTCCTCCCGGCGGCGTTTGGGTCGATCTGGGGGCCGGGACCGGAGCCAACGCCGAGCACTTCGGCCCCGGCATCGAGCGCCTGCGGAAGGTGCATCTGGTCGATTTATCGCCGTCCCTGCTGGAGGTCGCCAAGCGGCGAATCGCCGAGCGAGGCTGGAAGAACGTCGTCACCCACGTTGCGGACGCCACGCGATTCCGGCCCGAGGAACCCGCCGACGTGGTGACGTTCTCCTACTCCCTGACCATGATCCCCGATTGGTTCGCGGCATTGGAAAACGCCCGCGCCATGCTGAAGCCGGGCGGCAAGATCGGCGTCGTGGACTTTTACGTTTCGAGAAAGTTTCCGGGAGAGGGACTGAAACGTCACGGAACATGCTCGCGGCTGTTCTGGACGTTTTGGTTCAATTACGACAACGTCTTCCCCTCGCCCGACCATATCCCGTACCTGCAGCGGCGATTCGACACCGTGCTTTTGGAAGAGCATCGCGCCAAAGTGCCCTATCTTCCTTTGGCGAAGGCTCCCTACTTTATCTTCGTGGGTCGAAAGCCGTCCGAGGAGCAGCTTCGCAAAGAAGCGGTCGCGGCGGCCGCCGGCGGTGCGCCCGCGTCCTCTTGATTCGCCGCGATGACCAAAAGCGTACCGATTTCGGTTCCGAGGTTCCGACCGCAGAGAAGGCTCGGCGATGCTTCTTTTCAAGAAGAAGTTCATGGACGCCATTCGCGACGGGAAGAAGACCCAAACGATTCGCCTCTGGAGATGGAGACGAATGCGGGCGGGACAGTACAGCTACGTCCCCGGAGCGGGTTAC
>JAAZNR010000261.1 GCA_012798155.1 Thermogutta sp.
AGCGATCCTTCGATCGTGTGGCACCTTATCGGTCCCTTGCAGAAGAACAAGATTCGCAAGACGCTCCAATACGCGACGTGGATTCAGTCGGTGGATTCGTGGGAGTTGTTGGCCGCCATCGACCGGATTGCCGCCGAGGAAGGCGTGCGTCCGACCCTGCTTTTGGAGGTCAACGTCTCGCAGAACCCGGCCAAACACGGCTTCGCGCCGGACGAGCTGCTCGCCGGCGCAGGGCGTCTGGCGGAGTTTCGCCACGTTGCGATACGCGGACTGATGTGCATGGCCGGCTGGGAGGGCGACCTCGACGGCGCGCGACGCGATTTTCGAAGTCTGCGGCTCTTGCGGGACGGATTACGGGCCAAACTCCCGAGCGAACTCCCCCTCGATGAACTCTCCATGGGCATGAGCGGGGACTTCGAAATCGCCATTGAAGAGGGGGCCACCATGGTCCGAGTGGGATCGCTGCTATTCGAAGGCATCGAGTCGGACACGGCGGGAGCTTGACGATCGGGAGCTTGACGATGAGGGACGTTCCAACGGGTTGGGGGGCATAGCGGTCCGGACGCCGGGTTTGAGGTTGCCACGCGATGGGCTTTTGGGAGTACGGCGATGAAGGGCTGGTGCTGCGGGTGCGAGTCCACCCCGGCGCCCGCCGAAACGAGATTCGCGGCATCCACGCCGATGAGCTTTCCGTCGCGGTGACGCAATCGCCCGAGAAGGGCAAAGCCAATAAGGCGGTGTCGGAGCTGCTGGCCAAGGCCCTGAACGTGAAGCGGTCGCAAGTGGAGCTGACGGCCGGCGCTACGGCATCTTCCAAACGGTTTCTGATTCGCGGCCTTGACGAGGCGGAATGGCAGGAACGACTTCACGCCTTGCTTTCGTCCGGTGGCTGACCAGGCAAGGGAGGACGGCCCGGCCGTCTCACGATCCCGGTCACGGCGGCGACACTGGGCCGAGAACAAGGGGCATGAGACTTGACTGAAAACAAGGAGCATGAGGAAAAGGACCGGCATGACTGACGGATACGAAAAATGCGATGAGAAGGTGTCGATGGATCGACCCTTGGCCGTGGTCTTCGACATGGACGGCTTGATGTTCAATACGGAGGACATCTATTTCCTGGTCGGCGACGAACTTCTCAAGCGGCGCGGTCACCGTTTCACGCGCGAATTGAGCGACGCGATGATGGGTCGGCCGCCCCGTGCCAGCTTCGAAATCATGATCGCATGGCACCGTCTGTCGGACTCGGCGGAGAGTTTGGTGGGCGAATCGGAAGACCTCTTCATCGAGATGATCCAAGGCCGGATTCAACCCATGCCCGGCCTGATGGAGCTTTTGGAGGCTCTCGAGCGTCGTGACATTCCCAAGGCCATCGCCACCAGCAGCAGCCGGCGAACCTTGCGGGCGGTGCTGGGCTGCTTTAACATGGAACCCAGATTCCATTTCACCCTGACGGCCGACGACATCACGCAAGGCAAGCCGCATCCGGAAATCTACCTCCTTGCGGCCGAAAAGTTCGGTATTCCGGCGGGGCGGATGGTCGTACTGGAGGACAGCGAAAACGGTTGCCGAGCGGCTGCGGCCGCGGGGGCGTGGACGGTCGCCGTCCCGGCGGCCCACAGTGCACGCCACGACTTCAGTTCGGCCCGCATGCGCATCGCAGGATTGGGTGACCCGGCACTGTACCAATTGTTGAACCTTCCCCTCCCGGAAATCGCTCCGGCATCCGGGGAGGCTTGAGGCCGCGGCTTTGGGGTTTTTCCTTCCATCATTGGGAGACACCGTCTTACCACCGGGAGACACCGTCCCATGAATCGTTTGAACACGTTCCAGCGGATCGGCTTGGGAATTGCCGGCATTTGTCTCGCCTTGGGGCCGGTGTCGGCCCGGCAGGCGGCAGGCGAAAAACCGGACTGGCTGAGCGACGCCGAGCAACGTATCGAGGCGTGCCGCAAGGGGGACTTCGAGGTCACCGTGTTGGACGCGGAAGGCCGTCCCGTCGTCGGGGCCAAGGTCGTATCCCGGCAGGTGCGGCACGATTTTCTGTTTGGGTGCAACATCTTCCAGTGGGGACGCATTGCGGATCCCGAATTGCAGGAAGCCTACCTGCGCCGTTTTACCGAAGTCTTGAACTATGCGACGGTCCCTTTCTATTGGCCTTCCTACGAATCCGAGCGGGGTAAACCGAACCACGAGTTCACCGAGAGGTTGGCCCGCTGGTGCAAGGAGCACGGCATCGAGGTGAAGGGCCATCCCTTGGCCTGGAACTTCGCCGATCCGGGCTGGTTGCCGGACGATCCGCAAGAGGTCTTTCGCCTGCAGTTCGACCGAATCACCGACTGCGTGTCGCGATTCCGCGGGCTGATCGATCGCTGGGACGTGGTCAACGAAGCCACGCATTTCGATCGGGAGGAGTTTCTGCGGCGGGCGCCCAAGATGTCGCGGATGTGGAGCGAAATCGGGCAGGTGGAATTCACGCGGCGGTGCTTCGTGGCCGCTCGGGCGGCCAATCCCGACGCCGTGCTGTTGATCAACGATTACAGAACGGATCCGCCGTACGCCGCCTTGATCGAAAAACTAGTGGATGACCAAGGCGAGCGGCTCTACGACGTCATCGGCATTCAGAGCCACATGCACTCCGGCGTCTGGTCGAATGAGCAGATTCGCACGGTTTGCGAACGATTCGCGCGGTTCGGCGTCCCCCTCCATTTCACGGAAACGACGATCGTTTCGGGAGCGCCGGGCCGGGAGCGGCCGCGACCGTGGCGCACGACTCCCGAGGGGGAAGAGCAGCAGGCAAAGGAAGTGGTGCGATTCTACACGATGTTGTTTGCCGAGCCGGCCGTCGAGGCGATCACATGGTGGGATTTCTCGGATTACCGTGCCTGGCAAGCCGCTCCGGCCGGCCTGATCCGCGAGGACATGTCACCCAAGCCCGCCTACGAAGCCCTGTTGCGCCTCGTGAAAGATAAATGGTGGTCGCGCGGCGAATATCAGACGGATGAAAACGGCAAGGTTCGCGGGCGGGTCTTCCATGGCGAACATCGCTTTGCCGTCGAGCTTGCCGACGGCCGACGGACCGAAGCCGTCTTGCATGTCGCCAAAGGCGGCCCGAACGCCTTCCAAATCCGTTTGCCGCGGTAATGGGCCGGCCGTTTCGCCGGGAGCCGTTTTGCCGGGACTCAGCAGCGATTCAGCCGCGCGGTGATACTCGTGCCCGCCGGCAGAGGTCGATCAACTCCTCCAGCCGTCGCTGGACTTCTTGAAACGGCAGTTCCTGCCGGATAGCCTGCTCGACCGCCGCCGCGGCAGCCGTCACACTGCCGTATCCGTAGCTCCCCGCCGCCCCTTTGAGTTGGTGGGCCGCGCGTCGCAGCTCGTCCCACTTCTCCTCCCTTAGAAGGTCCTCGAAAGTCGAAATCCGCGACGGCATCTCGTCCACAAAGAGTTGGATCAAGTCCCGCAGGTCCGGATCGTCGCCGATCTCCGAGTAAATCCAACGGGATTCCCTGGTGAGGCTGAGTTCCGTCATGGCAGTGCCTTTCTCTTTACTTACGGGAACGAAGGGGATGAACAAACGGGATGGGATACCTCTGCTGTCGGGGTACCATCTCTTGCACTGCATCAACTGTAGCATATTCGGAGGTATGGGAGGTCCCGGAGGTATGGTGGAACGAGCGTGGCAACACGCCTTGAGGAATATATGGAATGCCGGTGACTTCGGGTTCCAAGGAGGACATTCGTGCGCTTACGCGAGCCTGACGACGAGGCGGCGGCATCCGACGAGAGGTGCATTCGTTTCCGTCTTGCAGCCGTGGCCGCGCTGGAAAGCACTCCCGAACGCTCCTTGGCGGGACTTCAAACTGATACGCTCGGTAAAATCGGAATGGGCAAGCAAGCGTATGTTGCGACTTGTGGGGTAACCAGGCAAAAAATAGCGCTTGCGGCGTCGATATAATCTAACAGGTATTGGGAAGGATGCGTTCCTTCGGCAGGTTTTGTCGGTCCCCCGACGTCCATTAGTTCAAGGAGAGGTGTTCCATGAGGCGTACCGCTTTGTTGGGTGTGTTGGCCGTTGCGGCCATGGTTTCCTTGGCGGGTTGGAAGTCCGCCGATGCGGGCGTGTTCCACAAGCATCACTGTTGCGCTCCCGCCTGCGC
>JAAZNR010000026.1 GCA_012798155.1 Thermogutta sp.
CCTCTTCGATATTTCCAGGGCCGGCTGCAAAGGCCGGCCGTCGCCGTCGGCAAGATCGGGCTGCCAAGCTCAAGCTACTCGCGTCGGCCTCGTTTCATTATGACTGGACTTTTGCAAACTGCTCCCCTCTCCCTCTGGGAGAGCGGCAGTGGGTAAGGGGTTGGTGAAGTGAGGCAATCACGGCAAGCCGTTTTCGCGCCTAATTGCCCTCACCATAACCCTCTTCCAAGGCGGACGAGAACTTGTCACCACAATTTGCAAAAGTCCAGTTATGATTCATTATGTGTGATGCAAGCCGATCGTGAAGGTAAGCGGCGCCGAATCATGCGTCACGGCGATCGCCACGATGGCACCGGCGGAACCAGGGCACGGGGAGCGGCGATCTTGGTCGGAACTGACCGCAAGCTTCGGCAACGAAGGTCTCCCGTGTGGGTGCCGTGGTGGATAGCCCGCGAGCAAGTGCCGCTGGCGATCTCCCTGGCGCTGGCCTGGCTGGGCGTCGTGCTATGGTGGGTTTTGCACGGCGGATGTTCCGGACGAACCATCGATTTCGACCAAGCCTCCCCGCTGCGCGCGGAGTTTCGCGTGGACGTCAACGCGGCCGACTGGCCCGAGTTCGCGCAGCTCCCCGGTGTGGGTGAAACCCTCGCGCGGCGGATCGTGGAATACCGAGCCTCGCACGGTCCGTTCCAATCCCTTCAAGAGTTGCGGCGGGTTTCGGGGATCGGGGTGAAAACACTGGATCGAATCATGCCTTTTCTGGTGATCGATCCCCCTTCAAGGCTGCCTCCGTCGAAACAGGAGGTCAAAATCGAGCAGGGCGCCTTGCGGACTGATCTTTTTCATGGGGCAAATCGCTGAGCGCGGCCAAAAATCTGCGCCTCCCAGCGTGTTTGACGGCGAGGGGAAACTTATCCTACGGAATCAATTAGAGTAGAATTAGGCAAGCACGGTACGAACCTTTTGGTCCCGGCCGACGTCTCTTGGGATCGGCCTGAAGCGGCATACCTCCAGGGGGTGGGCAAATGATCGCCGGCGATCACTCCGCGCGGCCCGCAACGACGGCTTGCCCCCCCATCAGGCTCCGATTCTTAGAAGCTTCACGACTCGCGACCCGCTTTTCCGGTCATCCCACGGGTTGCCGGACGTGGGCGGAAGAGGGCGTCAGCGGAAGAGAAGGCAAGAAGGTCGGTATCGCCCGTCCCAGCGACGCGGCTCTTTTTTTATCGGACACATGACGGTAGACCCACGCACGATGGAAAAGCAAGCTATCCGCCCGCGACAGATGTACGCTCCGGAATTCGAGCACGATGCCTGCGGCGTCGGCGCGGTGGTGAACATTTCGGGCGCCCGAGAACACCGCATTCTGGAGTTGGGGAAGCGGATTCTCATCAATCTCATGCATCGCGGGGCCGCCGTCGCCGACGAGACGACGGGGGATGGGGCGGGCATCCTCTTCCAGATTCCGCACGATTTCTTTCTCGAAGTCGCCGAGGAGAACCACTTCGCCTTGCCCGACCGCGGCCGTTACGGCGTGGCCATGACTTTCCTGCCGCGGAACGACGCCGCACGCACGCGGAGCGAGGCGATCTTCGAGTCGGAAGTCGTGCGGGAAGGCTTGAAGATTCTCGGCCGGCGCGAGGTGCCCACGTGCAACGGCTGCCTTGGTCCCATCGCCAAGTCCGCGGAGCCGCTGATTTATCAGTTCTTCTTGGAAGGCGGAGGACTGCACGGCGATGATCTGGAACGCCGCCTGTTCGTCATCCGCAAGCGGACCGAGCACCGCGTGCGGCGGGAGTTGGGCATCGAGGCCGCAGACTTCTACATCCCATCCTTGTCCTCCCTTACGATCATTTACAAGGGCATGTTCTTGGCGCCGCAATTGGCCGCCTACTATCCGGATTTGAGTGACGAACGGGTCCGCTCCGCCCTGGCGATCGTGCATCAGCGTTACAGCACGAATACGTTTCCCAGTTGGAAGCTCGCCCAACCCTTCCGCATGGTCGCTCACAACGGCGAGATCAACACGCTTCGGGGTAACATCAGCCATTTGGCGGCCCACGAGAAGAAGCTGGCGTCCCCGCTACTGCCGCGGGAGATGAGCGACATTTTGCCCGTCGTCGAGCCGGGGGGGAGCGATTCCGCCGCGTTCGACAACTGCATGGAACTGCTGGTCCGCGCGGGACGCTCCGCCCCTCATGCCCTGATGATGATGGTGCCGGAGGCCTTCGGTCCCCGCTACCACATCAGCATCGATAAGCGGGCCTTTTACGAGTATCACGCCGCGATCATGGAGCCCTGGGACGGACCCGCGGCCTTGATCTTCACGGACGGACGCCTGGTGGGCGGCACGCTCGACCGGAACGGTTTGCGGCCCTGCCGGTACCTGGTTACGGACGACGGTCTGGCGGTGCTGGCGAGCGAAACCGGCGTCGTGGACTTTCCCATCGAGCGCGTTCGGGAAAAGGGGCGACTTCAGCCCGGCCGGATGTTTTTGGTGGATACGGTCGAGCAACGGATCATCCCGGACAATGAGATCAAGGGCAACATTTCGCGGCGGCGTCCCTACCGCCGCTGGCTTCAACAGAACCGCATCGAATTGCGGGGGCTGTTTTCGCCCGCCCACGAGGAAGAGTACCATCCGGAGACCTTGAACCGCCGGTTGCGGCTGTTCGGTTACACCGGGGAGGACTTGAGCCTGATTATCGGCCCGATGGCCCGCGACGCTCAGGAACCCGTCGGCTCGATGGGCAACGACGCGGCCTTGCCGATCATTTCCCAGCGGCCCAAGCTCCTCTTTGCGTATTTCAAACAGCTCTTCGCGCAGGTCACCAACCCGCCCATCGACCCCTTCCGCGAGGGGCTGGTGATGTCGCTGATGGCCTTTGCGGGAAAGCAGCGGAATCTCTTGGACGAGACGCCGGAGCACTGCCGGCAGCTCAAGTTGCCGCATCCCATCCTGACCAACGAGGACGTGGCGCGGCTGCGGCAGGCGAATCACCCGGATTTGAAGACCGCCACCATCCCGGCGCTGTTTCCGGTCGATCAGGCCCATCCCGGCGCGGCGTTGCGCGAGGCCCTGGATCGAATGCTGGAACATGCCGAACAAGCGATCCGGGACGGGGCATCCTTGCTGATTATCAGCGATCGCGCCGCCGACGAGCGGCACGCCCCGATTCCGTCGCTCCTGGCGACCTCGGCCCTGCACCATGGGTTGCTGCGGCGACGGCTCCGCGACGAGGTGGGCTTCGTCGTGGAAAGCGGCGAACCGCGCGAGGTCATGCACTTCTGCCTGCTCTGCGGCTACGGCGCCAACGCCGTCAATCCCTATCTGGCCTTCGAGGCCATCCAAAAGCTCCACCGCGAAGGCGACTTGCCGACGATCCCCAGCGTCGATGAGGCCATCGACCAATACGTCACCGCGGTCAATAAGGGCATTCTCAAGACGATGTCCAAGATGGGCATCTCGACCCTCCGCAGCTACCACGCGGCCCAGCAGTTCGAGGCGGTGGGGCTTCAATCCCTTCTGGTGGAACGCTACTTCACGGGCACGCCGTCACGCATCGAGGGGTTGGGGTTGGAGGAAATCGCCCAGGAATCGCTGAAACGGCACGCCGACGCCTTTGGGGCCCGGATGCCGGGGCAGCTTCCGCTGGATTTCGGCGGCGAATATCTGGAGCGCGTCGATGGCGAATATCACCTTTGGAACGCCGAGACCGTCACCAAGCTTCAGCATGCGGTGATGGAGAACTCGTGGGAAAAGTATCTGGAGTTCGCCGAGCGGGTCAATCGCCAAAACCGTGATTTGTGCACCCTGCGGGGATTGTTCGAATTCGAGCCGGGCGACCCCGTGCCTCTGGATGAAGTGGAACCGGTCCGGGAGATCGTCAAGCGGTTTTACACGGGCGCCATGTCGCACGGTTCCATCAGCGCCGAGGCGCACGAGGCGTTGGCCTTGGCGATGAACCGTCTGGGGGCGATGTCGAATACCGGTGAGGGCGGGGAAGACCCCCGCCGCTATCGGCCCGGACCGAACGGCGAAACCACCAATTGCGGGATCAAACAAGTCGCCAGCGCTCGCTTCGGCGTCACGATCGAGTATCTCTCTCAGGCCAAGATTCTGCAAATCAAGATGGCGCAGGGCGCCAAGCCGGGCGAGGGCGGGCAACTGCCGGGACACAAGGTCACGGAGGAAATCGCGCGCTTGCGGCATGCCACCCCGGGCGTGTCCCTGATTTCTCCTCCCCCGCATCACGACATCTACTCCATCGAGGACCTGGCCCAATTGATCTACGACCTGAAATGCGCGAATCCCAACGCCAAGGTCTCGGTCAAGCTGGTGGCGGAGGTGGGAGTGGGGACCGTCGCCGCCGGGGTCGCCAAGGGAAACGCCGATGAGGTCTTGATCAGCGGTCACGACGGCGGAACCGGAGCCAGCCCGCTGTCTTCCATCAAGCACGCGGGCATCCCCTGGGAGTTGGGCCTGGCCGAGACGCAGCAAACGCTTCTGCTGAACGGGCTGCGGGATCGCATCGTGGTGCAAGTGGACGGGCAAATGCGGACCGGGCGCGACGTCGTCATCGGCGCCCTCTTGGGGGCCGAGCGATTCGGCTTCGGCACCGCCGCCCTGGTCTCCCTCGGTTGCATCTTGATGCGGAAGTGCCATCTGGGAACGTGTCCCGTCGGCATCGCCACGCAACGGCGAGATCTCCGGGATCGATTCGCGGGAAAGGCCGAATACCTGGTGCGATATCTGATCTTCGTGGCCGAGGAAATCCGCATGATCATGGCGCAACTCGGCTTTCGCACGTTCGATGAGATGGTAGGGCGAACGGACCGGTTGAAGGTTCGGTCCGCCGTCGATCATTGGAAGGCCAAGGGATTGGACTTCTCCGCCGTGTTGGCGCAACCCGAGATTCCCCCCGGCGCCCCGAGACGCTGCGTGCGCCCTCAGACCGATAAACACCAGGATCGTTTGGACGAGAAACTGTTACCGAAGTTGCGGGAAGCGCTTGAAGGGAAACGTTCCATCCGCATGGAGTTGCCGATCCGCAACACGGATCGGACCGTGGGGACGACCCTGAGCTACCACGTGGTGCGGCGGCACGGAGCACAAGGTCTGCCCGAGGATTCCATCCATCTGGTGTTTCGCGGCTCCGCCGGGCAAAGCTTCGGCGCGTTTCTGGCTCCCGGAATCACCCTGGAATTGATCGGTGACGCCAACGACTATTTGGGAAAGGGGTTGTCCGGCGGCAAGATCATCGTGCGGACTCCGGAGGGAGCGCCCTTCGATCCCGCCGAGAACGTCATCGTGGGCAACACCCTGCTGTACGGCGCCACTTCGGGAGAAGTCTTCATCAACGGCGCGGCAGGCGAGCGGTTCGCCGTCCGCAATAGCGGCGCCGTGGCCGTGGTGGAAGGCCTGGGCGACCACGGGTGCGAGTACATGACCGGCGGCACGGTCGTGGTTCTAGGAAAAACGGGACGCAATTTCGCCGCCGGCATGAGCGGCGGCATCGCCTACGTCTTGGACGAACATCAATTGTTCGACACGCTTTGCAATCTGGACATGGTGGACATCGAGACCGTCTACGCGGCCGATGACCAGCGCGAGCTGCGGCGGTTGATCGAAAGGCACGAGAGCCTGACGGGCAGCCGCCGGGCCAGGCAAATCCTGGATCTGTGGCCCGCCATGATCGGCCGATTCGTGAAGGTCATCCCGATCGAGTTCCGCAAGGCCATGGAGAGGATTCGCCAGCAGGAACAGGCCCGCGCCGAGCAGCCGCCGACGACGGAGGAGGTCTTCAGTGGGTAATCCGACCGGCTTCATCGAATTTCCGCGAGTGCAATTGCCGCACCGGCCCGTCAGCGAGAGGATTCGCGATTGGCGCGAATTCGACTTGCCGTTGGCGGAAAGGGTCTTGAACGAGCAAGCCGCGCGCTGCATGGATTGCGGGATACCGTTCTGCCACATGGCGGGGTGTCCCGTTTTGAATCGCATTCCCGAGTTCAATGACTTGGTGTACCGCGGCAAATGGGCGAGCGCGGCGGAGAATCTCCACTCGACGAACAATTTTCCGGAATTCACGGGCCGGGTCTGTCCCGCCCCCTGCGAGGCCGCTTGCACCCTTTCCATCAACGCCGAGCCGGTGCACATCAAGCACATCGAGTACCAAATCGCGGAATGGGCGTTTCGCGAGCGGTGGATTCGGCCGTTGAAGCCCGCCTCGCGGAGCGGAAAACGCGTCGCCATCATCGGCTCTGGGCCGGCCGGCCTGGCCGCGGCGCAGCAACTCAACCGCTTCGGCCACGAGGCCATCGTATTCGAGAAGTCGGACCGGATCGGCGGCTTGTTGCGGTACGGCATTCCGGACTTCAAACTCGAGAAGTTCATTATCGACCGCCGCCTGGAGCAGATGGTGGCGGAAGGCGTTCGTTTCGAACCCAACGTCTGCGCGGGGCGCGACCTTTCCGCCGACTATCTCAAGCGGTCTTTCGACGTGATTCTGCTAGCCATGGGAGCGGGCAAGCCGCGAACGCTGAACGTGCCGGGCGCCGACGCGGACGGGGTCCACTTCGCGATGGACTTTTTGACGCAGCAGAATCGCCGCGTGGCGGGTGATCCCCTTCCCGCCGATGGGCCGGCCGCCATTTACGCCCGCGATAAGCATGTCGTCGTGATCGGCGGCGGCGACACCGGCAGCGATTGCGTGGGCACGTCGATTCGGCAAGGGGCCAAATCGGTCCTCCAGATCGAGATTCTGCCCAAGCCGCCGGAGGGCAAAAACCCCGAAACGCCCTGGCCGCTCTGGCCGCGGATCATGCGGACCTCGTCCTCTCACGAAGAAGGTTGCGAGCGGCGCTGGAGCGTCCTCACGAAGGCCCTTGCCGTCCACAACGGCCGCGTCACGCATCTGCACGGGTGCGAGGTGGAATGGTATCGCAGTGCGGAAGGCTGGCAAATGCGCGAAAAGCCGGGAACGGAATTCAGCGTCCCCGCCGACCTCGTGCTGCTGGCGATGGGCTTCGTCCACGTGGACGCCGAGGGCTTGATCGAGCAACTCGGCGTGGATCGCGACCGCCGGGGCAACGTGCTCGTGAATAACTGGATGACTTCCGTCTCCGGGGTCTTCGCGGCGGGCGACACCGTCCGGGGGGCCTCGCTGGTCGTCCATGCCATCTATCAGGGCCGCCAGGCGGCTCAAGCGATCCATCAGTTCGTGCTCGATTCCTGAACGGGCAGACCGCCGGCCTGCGGGAGACTCAGGCCCCGGCTTCCGCACCGTGCTGCTCAGCATCGCCCGCTTCGGCGCCGCGGTCCTCCGCGGCAGGCTTCTTGAGATTCCTCTCCAGCCGCTCCAGACGCTTTTGGAGTTCATCCAGGCGGCGCTCCGCATTGCGAAGGCGATCCGACTCGCCGCCGGGTAGTGACCCCAAGGGAGTCTTCAAGACGCCGTCGGGAGTCGGGCGCAAGACCTTGGGCAGCTCCCAGCCTCGTTCCACCCAGCCGCGGCCGCTGAGCAGGCGTTCCACGTACGGCCGAACCTCGGCGGGGAGTTTGTCCAGCTCATCCTCCGTCGCCTCCCACGTCTTGCCCCCCCGTTTGACCACGATCTTCGCCGGTTCGTCGCCCGACTTGGTAATGGCGATCACCATGCCTTCCGGCAGGTTGGGCGAACGCCAGGGCGGCATCACCGTGCCGGGATGAAAAAAGCGGAACATCAGCGGCGGTTGCCCCGGCTGCAAACGGAAGTTCTCGAACCATTTTTCCCAAGCCTTGGGATCGACGTCCGGACCGACGATCGGGGGCGCGAGGCTTCCCTTCGGACGAGGCTCGGGCGTGACCGACAACTCCAGCTTTTCGCCCGCGCGGAGAACGTGCAGCGTCAGCGGCTTATCCGCGGCGCGATTCACCTCATCCGCCAGATCGGCGGGCGATTGCAGGCTCTTGTCGCCGGCTTGCAGCAAGATGTCGTGGACCCGCAGGCCGGCCTTTTCAGCCGGTCCTTCCTTGACCACTTCCTCGACCAGCAACCCCGTGTCTTCCGGCAGATCCAGATGCGCACGGAGGGCCTCCGGTACCGGCCCGCAGAGGACGCCAAGCCAATACTCCCCGGCTTTGGCGGAGCCGTCATCCTCGGCACGTAAGGCCCCGGCGCTGAGCCATGCCGCCCCCAAGAGCGTGATCACGGCGGCCGATCGAAACACTTTTAACACTTTTACTCGCGACATTTCGGCACCTCCTTCCGGCACGAGCCGGTCACATATATCGCCGGTCACATATGTCCATTGTCCGCTATCCGCTGTCCGCCTTTTTATCCGCTGTCCACCTTGGGGGTTTGATGGAGGGATAGGCCCCGCCGTGTCCCCCGACTGACCCGTTGCTTCACGCCCTCGGCCACGCCGGAGCGCCGCCCTCCCTTGCGTGGTTTGAGCGGTGACCCCCATTACGCATCGTTCTCCCGTCTGCGCAGGGCCGCGCTCCATCGTGTCCGGCCTTTGACGAGCGTCTGGCGACCGGGTGGCTGGGGTCATAGCGCAGCGAAGCCCCCGGACGCCCTGGTACGTACGTGCCGTTTGATCTGGTCCCGGCCGCGCAAAAGCGTGCTCCTCCGGCGTCTAACGAGGCCGATCCCCCGCCGCCCTCACTTGAATCCGCATGACCTGTACCGGCGATTACTGATAATCCCGGTTGCCGACGAACCTGATTTGGAGATGATCGACGGGAAAAAGGGTGCGACTCCCGTCCGGCATATCCACCGGCACGTATTCCCTTTGATGCTCGACCGCATGCCCGCTCTGCCGCAGCGAATCGACGAACTGAGGAAGCGGCAGGTAAGGTCCCGGCGGCGTAGTCGCGGCCTCGCCCGGTTGCTCTGGGTCGAGCACCGGCAGATCGACCATCGTCATCGCCCCGTCGGGTCCCACGCCTATGGGTACCGAGACCAGCCGCCAGGGCGACACTACGGGCTGTCGGGGACCGTTGTCCGCTGGCGAATCGGCGGTTGCCGGAGCGGGGGGCGCGGCCGCGGGATTCCCGGCCAAATCCGCGCGATGATCCACGCTAGGTAACCCCGTTTGTCCTCTTCCGTTGTCCAGCCGGCTCCCCAGGGCCAAGGCGATCATGAAGACGGCCGCCAGAGCCGCGACCTCGAAAACCCATCGTCCGGCTCGCCAAGGCCGGGCTATTGCGAACTTCTTCGCACCCGCGGCCGCCCGCGGCGAGCCGGCCGCTTCGTCCGGAAAGGGTGCCCTCGCATCCCGGTCGGGCGCGAGCAACTCGCCCATCGACTGACGCCAGGTCTGGGCCTCCAAAAAGGTAAGGGCGAGTCGCCGCCAGCCGTCCGCAATGGAATCCAGGCGGCGGAGAAACTCCCGGCGAGCGTCCTCCGGCAACGCGCCGTCGACCAGCAAATCAGCCAACTCCTGCGACCATTGCGTCGAAATCTCTTCCGGCCGATTCATGGTTACCAGCCTTGAACTATCACC
>JAAZNR010000262.1 GCA_012798155.1 Thermogutta sp.
AAGCTGGAGCCTCTGGAAGCCACCCGGATCATGATCGACGTCCTGAGCGGTCTGGATTATGCGTATCGCCAGGGGCTGACGCACCGCGATCTCAAGCTCAGCAACGTCTTGATCAGCAGTGAGGGTACCGCCAAGCTGGTCGACTTCGGCTTGGCGACAGTGGACGAGTACCTGGAGTCCATGCTCCCCGAGGTGCCGCCGAACGCCCGAGCCGTCGATTACGCCGCCCTGGAGAAACTGACGGGCGTCAGCCGCAACGATCCGCGGAGCGACATCTTCTTTGCGGGCTGCATGTTTTACCACCTGCTCACGGGAACGGCTCCCCTGTCCGAGACCAAGGATCGGTTGAAACGGATGAATAAGAACCGATTTTACGAAATCCCCCCCATTCAAGAGCGGGACAAGACGGTTCCCCGGCTGTTGACGGGGATCATCAACAAGGCCATGTCCTTGGACGTCAATTATCGCTATCAAAATCCGGCTCAAATGCTGCTGGACCTGAAGACCGCGGCGAGAAAGCTGGCTCAAGGGGAGGCCGATTCGGACCTGGAGACCCTGCACAACGGCGGGGCATCCAACGATTCGCAACCGACCGTGCTGGTCGTCGAGTCGAATTATGAACTCCAGGAGTTGTTTCGAAACGGCCTGAAGAAAGTGGGCTTGCGCGTGCTGGTAGTGTCAGATCCGCAAAGGGCCCTGGAACGCTGCCGGGACGGAGACTCGGCTCCGCATTGCGTCCTCTTGAGTGCCGCGGATTTGGGCGATGCCGCGCTGACCTGTTTCAACCAACTGGGCGACGACCCGCGGACGCATCTGTTGCCTGCGATCCTGTTGCTCGACGAACCGCAAAGGCATCTGGCCGCCATCGCCGTGCGGAGCGATCATCGCCGCGTCTTGCAGATGCCATTGACGATGAAGGCGTTGCGGACCGAGGTGTTGGAGTTGGTGAACATGCAAAAGGACTTCGCTCGCTGATCGGGCTTGGGTAGCGGCGTCTGGGCCTTGGTCGCGGAGTCGCCCGGACCTCTCGAATCGGCCGAAGTCCCGTATACCCCAAGGACCCCCGCAGCCCCTTGAGCGGGGAATCGTGGGGTTCCTGCGGATTTACTCCGAAAACCTCATGACAGCACATTACAGCGGCGTCCGGCCGAAGACAGGATAAGCCTGCCAGTGCCCCATTCTGAACGACGCCTCCGGCATTCCGCGAGGGCTTTCCGCGGGTGAGGGATTCCGGGGACGCCCCAATCGCTCCGGCCTATTCATTGCGAGACGCTCCCCACGCTGGTACGATGGAAGGTTCAAGCGTTTTGCCAGTCGGCTTACCAAAAACTGCGTCCCGCCCGGGTTTTCCATATCGCCTATGATCCGCCTACTCCCGCCGCCGAAATCCGACGAAGATCTCTTTCGCGAAACTACGATGACCTTCGGGGAACACCTGGAGGAGTTGCGGAAGTGCCTTTTTCGGGCCATCGTCGGCTTGGCCGTCGGTTTTGTGATCGGGCTGTTTTTGGGGAACCATGTGGTCAAATTGATCCAAGACCCCTTGGAAAAGGCCCTGACCAAGCATTACGTCAAGCTTTCCCAAAACGACGTAGCCAAGCGTTTGGCAGGCATGGCTACGGAAGGGCGGCAGACGGCCTACTCGCCCGACGGAGCAGCCGAATTCATTGCCGCGCAACAAATGCTCGTGGATGAGTACTGGATCTCTCCCCGCGAGGTCTTGATGCAGGTTCCCGTCGGCCTGCGCCAAATTCGTGAGCGCCGAGAGGAAAGCCTCGAACGGGTGGCTGCAATCCACGCCAAGCTTCAGCAGGCGGCCGGCGAAAAAAGGGGTGAAAAGCTCACCGAAGAAGAAAGGGCTTTCCTCCTGCAACTAGGTCCGCAATTCACGGCGGGTCATGAAGCCAACGCGGCGCAGGATGCGGCGACTCCCAGTGATTCGCCGGCCCTCCCAAATTCGCCGCAATTGCATGCGGCCCTGGATCGGCTTGCCCCAAAGGATGGGGAGACCGTCGTCGATGGCGAGACGTGCGGCGTCCTGGCCAAGGCCCTCGGCTCGATGGAGTCCTCTTTGCGACGGTCGTTGGATCATCTGAACGCCCTCATCCGGTCCTACGATCTGACGGCGGAGGCGGCGGGGAAACCGCTCGACGGGCGAGTGGACAACCGAGAGTTGATCCATATCTTCGCCTGGCGCCCCGCCAAAAATGATTCCCGCGTACGAGCCAAGAGCCTCGGTGCCCACGAGGCATTTTCCATTTACATCAAGGCGTCCCTCTTGGTCGGAGCCATTCTTTCCGCCCCGTGGGTGTTCCTGCAAATCTGGTCGTTCGTGGCCGGCGGCCTATACCGGCATGAACGCAAGTTCGTGTACACGTTTTTGCCCTTCAGCCTGGCACTATTCTTTGCCGGCGCCGCCATGGCATTTCTGTACGTCTTCGAGCCGGTACTCACATTTCTGTTCCAGTTCAACGAGTGGATGGGAATTCAACTCGAACCGCGAATCAGTGATTGGCTTTCCTTCGTGCTGATCCTGCCGCTCGGGTTCGGGATCGGATTCCAATTGCCGCTGGTCATGCTGTTCTTGGAAAGGATCGGGATATTTACCGTCAAGGACTATCTGTCGCAGTGGAAAATGGCGATCTTGGTGATCTTCGTGGTGTCGGCCATCTTGACGCCCCCCGATCCCTCGAGTCAATTGCTGATGGCGGTGCCGTTGTGCCTTCTCTATTTCGGGGGCATTCTGCTGTGCAAGTTTCTCCCGCGAAACCGCAGCGGGTTCAGCGACGGAACCGATGGCGCGGCCTCGACCTTGTGAGTAGCCGAAACCGCCCTGGATAAGGTGCCCTGGGACAGTATTCTCAGGTCCGCTGTGGCACAGTATGCAGGGCGTTTTGCAGTTTGCGCGTACCGGCTATTCTTCTTATGTTTCCTCGCTTGTCCAGTTGCCGGCAAACTCCGGCAATCTCGCATAATCGGCAAGTTCGCTGAAGCCGTCAAGGTTGGCTGGTCGATAACCTAAACACTATGTGGTGCGACCGTTGCCAACGAGACGTTCCGATCCTGCGTCAGCCCGACGGCGGCCTTCTATGCCCCCAATGCGGGTCGCGTTGCTTTTCGGCCGATTCCTCGGATTGCGGGACCCAGCGCGAAGCCCCCCACGCTTCGGTGGGCGATCCCAACCTTGCCTTGGGGCAAGCCGGCCGTGTGCGGTCCGCACCGGACGATCCGAGACCCAGCTCGGCACCGGAGGGTCCGACAGCCGGCGAGGCGGATTCACCTTCAATTTCCAGCCAAGGTACATGGTGGAACCTGGAGGCTCGATTACGCGACCTGCGATTTGCCCTGGACAGCGCATTGCCGCCGGAACTGGACAGTGCATTGCCCCTGGAAGATATCTCGGGCGGGAACACCACGCGGAAGGCCCGGCCGGATCGCGCCCACGACCATATCGCCGCGGTACATTGGGCACGGCACGGGAGGAGGCGTGCCGTCGATGGGCCGGACGATCGCCGGGAGAACGCGGAATCGGCCGCGGTCTTATGGGTCGCGCTCGCGTTGGGCCTCACGAGCTTCGTTTGCGGCAGTATCCTTCTGGGATGGTCGCTCGTTCTGAAGACGGCCGTTCTCGGCTTCTACGGCGTGCCCATGAGTGCGGTCGGCCTGGCCTTCCTGCTTGTTGCGGCAATTTTCCGCGGACGAACGGAACCGCGAATCTCACGCGATTACAGAAAACGACTTCCGCACCGAAATCTCTCGCAACGCAGGCACGGAAGACGGAGCCAGGCCGGCCGTTGAATACCCGGTCGGGGTCCCTTGGGGCGGATGCCGCGGTGTTTGCCCGCGATCTCAAGCAGTTTTACGAGTTCACGGACCGCCTTCGAGGATTGGAATTTCACGGACCGCCTTCGAGGAATAGCCGGATGTGCCGATCGGCCCCTGCCATCAACGGTGCCGCTTGAGCAAAGAAGGTCTGCGCTTCGTCGGCTCGGTTATCGAAGTGGAGCATGACGCCCAATAAGAACAGCAAATCCCCATTTTGCGGCGCTTGCTGGACGGCCTCCGCGAGTCGGGCGATGTGCTCACGCTTGGCGGCTTCGTCGTTGCCGTACAAGTTGTCCAGCCGGAACGGCCCCTTCGGCCAATCGGGATGCAGCTCCAGACCGGTTTTCACGGCGCGCGCGGCCGGCTCGTAGGCACCAAAGGCCGTTAGCGCAAAGACTTGGCGAAAGTAAGCCTCCGCGAGGCGCGGTACCGCTTTCGCGGCGCTGCGATATTGCCCGTATGCTTCGCGGTATTTGCCCTCTGCGAAAAGCCGATCTCCATTTTTCAAGAAGCGCCATGCGGTTTGCAACATTCTGTCATTGCCGGCATTGCGGTCGTTGGGAACAAGACCGTTTTCGCCCCCATTTCGCCCAGGCACCATGCGGCCGGGGCCTTGGGGATCCGGATTGCGAGGGACCCGCGGATTCCGTTGCGGTACCGGTCCAACGGGTCGGCCGGGCAAGGGAAAGGTCGTGATGAGGGGCACGGCCTGCCACTGGTAAAAGGTGTATGGTACAACTCCTGCGCTGCAATAACCGCCTGAGCCGCTACCGGCATCCCATCGCCACATCCAGACGGTCTGTTGCCGATAGTACAGCGCGTACGGCACGGGACCCGGCACGACGGTCGAGTAGGAAAAGGTGCGTGGGACGGCGAGCGGCGGCACCACGTAGATGGGGGTGACGGATCGCCCGTGATGCGAACATGAGCTGCGGCCGGCGCGGTAATCTCGCTCGGAACGGTCCTCGGCCTGAGCCAAGACCTGCGGGCTTGCCCACCGATCGGGGAATCCATGCAGCACGACTGCGGAGCATATCAGCGCGATGCCGATGGGGAGGGCACGCTTTTCCGAACTACTCCGCCCTACCTCTCTTTGTCGCGATGGGAGCGGTCCGGCAACCAATTGGTACCCGTGCATAAAAGCCCCTCCTATTCATGACGGAACCCAGTCATGAGGCACGGCCGCATCGCAATGGGTATTCGCTCAGAGAGGCCGATTCTTTGTCGCGTCGATTTCCCAGTCGCGT
>JAAZNR010000263.1 GCA_012798155.1 Thermogutta sp.
CCAGAGAGCCTCCAACGCCTCGGCGGCCTGGCGGATGATCCACAAGGATTCGGCGACGGGCTGGGCGACGCCGCAGGCCACTTTCAGGTCTAGAGTTCTCCCGGTTAAGAACGGCATCACCAGATAAAAAGGACGGTCGCCTACGTGCTCGGACAAGATCGGGACGACATGTCGATGGGACACCGATCGCCCGACCCGAGCTTCCGTACGAAACAGAGAGACGGCGAAGGGGTCGTTCTCCAAGTGGGGGTGGAGAACTTTGAGGGCGTATGTGCCGGTCGTGGGGGATGTGCGGGGAGCGGCGCGGTAGACCGTGCTCCAATTGCCGACCGCGAGAGGCTCGCGCGCAAGCCAATCACCGAATTCCAAGCACCCGCGGAACCCGGTTTCCGGTGGGGTCTGCGGGAATCGGGCGGGATGGATGACGTCCGCCTGCGGCACGGTTCGGTCCTTTTCGAGCAAAGACTCCATTTCCTCATATCGGTTCGTCGGTCCGCGGAGTGCGGATGGCACAATTCTTTCCCGCGAGATGCGCACGGGCGTTGCGAGAGGTATGATCCTTGCTTTTGTCATCGGCAGCGTAAACCCATCGAGGGCCGACACGGCGATGTATTTCTTCGCCGGCCGGTTTCTTCGGCAGCCGGTCCCTACCGCGAGCCTCGCGAGAACTTGTCGATGCGTGCTCACATCGCTGCGCAGGGACGGATTACGCCGTGGATGCGGGCTGCGTGGGCCGAAGAAAGGAGTACCAATTGCAAGAAAGACAAGAAGAGAATACCAATTCCAAGAAAAAGAAGAAGGGAGTACCAATTCCAAGAAAAAAGGCCGGCCCGAGATTCCGAATATCGAGCCGGCGGAATGGATCAGGCGGGTGCATCCATGCGGGTTAGGAAACCGGATACTCCAAATAGCGTGCCAGTTGATGGAAGTCGCATTGCGGCGCCACGAGCCGCTCCTTCGCGCGGAGTTTTGACATGTCGATGAGTTCTTCGAATGTAGGATAGAGGAGATTGAGGTCCCCGCCCACCGACACCATCACGCCGTTCAGACCCTTTTCGGCCAACGCGCGGTAGGCGCCCACGCCCAATTGGCTGCCCAAGATGATATCGAAGGCCGTGGGACGGTGGCAGCGGACCTCATAACCGAATTGCAGGGCGTTGATCTTGAGGGGCTTCTCCCCGCGGTCGGCCAGAGCCTGGTTGACCAATCGTGCCACCCGGCCCGTGAACTTGATCTGCGAAATGGGAAAGTGTCCGAAGGAGTCCGGTTCCAGGACGGCAAACTCGTCCTCGGAAACGCATTTGTGCAATTCCTCCAGGGGGAAATACTCGCCCATTCCCTCGGCCAGCACTACCACGCCGTAGGCCTTGCCTTCTTTCTTTCTCGCGATGATGGTATCGGCAATTCTCTCCGCCATGGCGCGGACGTCGATGACGTCGCGAATCTGCGGCTTGCCGGTACCTTCGTCGATGACCTCCTTGCCGGTCCTGGGATTGACCGTAACCTCTTTTTTCCACCATTCGGCGGGAATGTCCTCCAGGCCGATGACGAGGGCCGCCTCACCGGCGATTGCAGCGCCGTAGGCCAGCCAACCCGCCTTTCGACCCATCACTTGGACCAAATAATAGGTTCCCGCCGCCTTAGCGTCCGCCAGAAGGTTGCGTACCTGCGTTGCCAGCATTTCCACGGCCGTGAAATAGCCGAAGGTGAAATCGATGCCTTGATAGTCGTTGTCGATGGTCTTGGGCAGGTGGACGACTGCGATCCGCGGCTCGTCCTTGAGTACGCGATCCTGGTAGAGCTTGAATTTGGCCGCGGTGGTCAAGGTGTCGTCGCCGCCGATCGAGACCAGGGCGTCGACCTGCAAGGAACGGAGCGCCTCGTAAACGGTCTTCAGAGGGGCGGTCTTTTCGGCGTCCTTCAGATCCTCTTCCGTCTTCAGCAATTTGCCGGGATTCGCCCTCGCCGTTCCGATGATTATCCCCGCGCTGCCGCGAACCAGCTCCATGTCATTCCGGTGGAGGACCCGGTAGGCATGGCCTTCGCGGAGGGGTTCTTCCGGCGTGTATTTCATGAGATGGGAATAGCCGTGGCGAATTCCCAAGACCTCGATATCGTTCTGCGAGAAGGCGATGGCCGCGCTGCCGATGACGGCGTTGGCGGCCGGCGCCGGACCTCCCGAGAAAAGCATGGCCACCCGTTTGATGTTCGTAATCGGTTTTTGGGGCGTTGCGAGTGCGTTAACCATGACGGCCTCTTCGTGTACGGCTGCTTCTAAAACCAAGTCCCTCTGGAAAGCGATGGTCGCCCTACCGGGAAATGCCGAGGGCGTTCCTACGAGTAAATGCTTATTTTACTGCCGGCGAGCGAACCTCAGAAGGCACCCGACTTTGGACTTCCGTGGGGATCGGCCAAGCTTGCTCACCCGCCGTGCGAACCCAGCAGCCAAGCGAGAACGGCCTTTTGAACGTGCATGCGATTGGCGGCCTGTTGCACGACGACGCTTTGCGGGCCGTCGATGACGTCGTCCGTCACTTCTTCGCCGCGTTTGGCGGGCAGGCAGTGCATGAAGACGGCCCCTTTTTGCGTGTGAGACATGAGGGCGGCGTTGACCTGATAGGCCGCGAAATCCCGCCGTCGCTGTTCGGCTTCGCGCTCTTGGCCCATGCTGGTCCACACGTCCGTGTACACCGCCAAGGCCCCTCGCACGGCCTGGATGGGGTCATCGGTGACCTCGAAATCGAACCCCGGGTTCTCCGCCTTCAAACCCGCGAGGAAGTCCGTTTCGAAGCGGTACGCCTCGGGCGTGGCCATGACGAATCGCAGACCGAGTTTGGCACAGCCTTCGGCCAGACTCCGGGCGACGTTATTGGCGTCGCCCACCCAGGCTAATGTGTGGCCGGCCAGCTTGCCCGCCAACTCTCGCATGGTAAATAGATCCGCCAAGGCCTGACAGGGGTGCGATTGGTCCGTCAAGCCGTTGATGATCGGGCAAGTTGCGTGTTCGGCCATCTCCTCTAGGACCGCGTGGCGCTTGCCGCGGAAGACGATGGCATCCACGTAGGAACTCAGCACGCGGACGAAATCGGCGACGGTCTCTCGTTTTCCGAAGCCCGCGTCGTCGCCCAGGAAAATCGAACTGCCTCCCAGATGGGCCATGGCCGCTTCGAAGCTGACTCGCGTGCGCAGGGAGGGCTTCTCGAAGACCAGGGCCAGCACGCGGTGAGGCAAAAGCGGTTCGCGCACGCCCGCCGCGAATTTCGCTTTGAGGTCTTCGCAGATCGAGAAAATGCGCTCGATTTCCGCCCGGGAAAGATTTCGGAGCGTAAGCAGATGGCGGGGTTGGAAGGGCGTCATCGCGTTTCTTTCCTTAACCGGTAGCGGCCGCATTCCCGAGGGTTCGCATCGCGAAGCCGAAGGCCGCCGTTCGCTTGTTATGCCTCCGCCTTGGATTCGAGGCCGCCTGCGGCATAGTCCTCAATCACGCGGCAGAGAATGTCGCAGCCCTCCTGCACTTGCTCATCCGTCATGGTCACGGCGGGAAGGAGCCGGATTACGGTCCCGTGCGTGCAATTGATGAGCAGGCCGCGCCGCAGGCACTCGTTGACGACGGGGGTACCGTCGACGACCAACTCCAAGCCGATCATCAATCCGGCCCCCCGGACCTCGCGGACCATCGAGCAGCGGCCCGCCAATTCGCGGAAGCGTTCCAGGAAGAGGTTCCCGATCGCCTTGGCGCGTTCCAGCAAGGACTGCGTTTCGATCATCTCGATGACGGCCAGGCCGGCGGCGGCGGCGACGGGGTTTCCGCCGAACGTGGACGCATGCATCCCCGCTCGCAGAGAGGGGGCGATTTCCCTTCGCGCGAGCACGGCCCCTCCCGGCAATCCGCCGCACAGCGATTTGGCAAGGGTCATGACGTCCGGAACCACGCCGAAGGATTGATAAGCGAACCATTCGCCGGTTCGTCCGCACCCCGTCTGGACTTCGTCGAAAATAAGCAGCAATCGATGTTCGTCCGCGAGTTCGCGCAAGCCTTGGAGGAATCCGTCCGGCGGCAGGACCACGCCTCCCTCGCCTTGGATCGGCTCGATCATGATGGCTGCGGTTTCGCCGTCGATACGCTGCCGCACGGCCTCCAGATCGCCGTACGGGCAATAAGAGAAGCCGGGCAAAAGGGGATGCAGTCCTTCGTGGTACTTGGGCTGCGCGGTCGCCGAGAGGGCCCCCATGGTTCGGCCGTGGAAACCTCCCTCGAAAACGATGATCTTGTAGCGTCCGGGTCCCTGATGCAGCCGAACCAGTTTGATCGCCGCTTCGTTGGCTTCGGCTCCGGAATTGCAAAAGAAGGCCATGCCGTGAAAGCTGCGCTCGCTCAGAGCCTTGGCCCAAAGGCCTTGAGCTGCGGTAAACCAGGTATTCGGGACGTGCATCAAGCGCGTCAACTGTTCCTGGACCGCCGCCACGACGGGCGCCGGACAATGCCCCAGCAGATTGCAGCCCCAACCGGGGAAAAGGTCCAAGTACCGCTTGCCCTCGCTATCCCAAACGTGCACGCCTTCTCCCCGCGCAAGCACGACCGGATACCGCCGGTAATTCGGGATGACGTACTGCTGGAACAAAGCGAAGACTTCGTCCGTGGAAAGGTGCGTCGTGGTGGCCATCGTTCTGAGACTGCCGCCTCCTGCTTTCTGCTGCGTGTGATTCGGATCATGGGTTCGAGAGTCGGGTGAGGCGAACCGCGGAAAACAACAAACAGGGCCGACCGGCTATGCTATTGCGAAACGGCGATCCGGTCCGCTTTAGATCGATTCCCCCACGCCGTTTCGGCTGATAGCCGTCCCGATTCCTTTGGTGGTGTACACTTCCAACAGGAGCGAATGGCGGATTCGACCATCGATGATGTGAATCTTGTTGACACCTCTCTCCAGGGTATCGAGGCACGCCTCGACCTTGGGCAGCATTCCGGTTTGAATGGCGCCGGAACGGATCAACTCGCGGGCCTGCGAGGCGGAGAGCGACTCGATCAGGGAAGCGGGGTCGTCCTTGTCGGTGCGAACGCCGTTCACGTCGCTGAGGAAGACCAGCTTCTCGGCCCGCATCGCCGCAGCCACCGCCATGGCGGCCAGGTCGGCGTTCACGTTGAGGATCGTGTCGCCGTCCTCGGAGCGGCAGAGCGAGGGAATCACGGGTACGACTCCCCGGCGG
>JAAZNR010000264.1 GCA_012798155.1 Thermogutta sp.
AGCCGCCGATCGCAGTCACGCCCTCTGTTACGTCCATGACTTGGCGCCGACGTTGATGGAGGCGATGGCCGACTCGGCCGCAGCCTCCGCCCCGATGATGGCTGAATCGACTGGAACGAGCGGTAAAAGCTCAACTGGTGGCGAGGGTGACGCGCCGCCTTTACCGGTTCACGACGCGGACGGCCGCAGTCTGATGCCGGTCATTCGCGGGGAGATGGAAGGGGTGCGGGACCGGCTATTTTGTTATTGTGACGATCCGGCCGCGATGGGGATCCGAACATCCTCTTGGTTTGCACTGGTGGATATGAGTTTGGAGCTGCAGCCGTTCGATGAGCCGCCGATCCAAGCCGGGTCCGGTTCCGGCGAACCGCCCGAGAGGCGCCTCGCATTGCCTGCTTCAGAGTCGCCGAATTCGGAGTCGCCGAACGCCGCCGTCTGGGGTGGCGATTCCGGCAATGATCCGCACCCGGATCCACTATGGGACGTGGCGACGGTTCGGCGGATCGTGGAGCTTTACGTCAAACCGGATGACCGCTGGGAGATGAACGACGTGGCGGATCGCTGCCCGGAGGCGGCCGTGGCGGCGATTCGGCAGGCCCTGGCCTTTCGCGGTTTGATGAAGGGGGAGCTTTCGGCCTTGCCGCCGCTGGATTCGAGCCTGACGGAGCGGCGGTCGTGAGGCCGCGGGAGCCGCTTGCGTTGTGGCGACCGGCCCGGTACCGCCGGCATGCCGCCGCCGATTGTGCCCCGACCATCGGCAGGTGAGGGGTCGCAGCGCAACCACGCAGGAAAAACGGAGGAGTCGCAGCGCAGCCGCTTAGGAAAAACGGCCGGACGTGGAACCGGTGGTGCTGCAATGGGCCGAAGAGTGCCGCCTCGCGACCGGCCCGGAAAAACGGTTGGACGGTCCGCGGCGAATCGCCCGGACCGTCCTCGAACTCGCTTTCCCCGCTTTTCCCAACGCCCTGCTCGCTATCGCGCCTGCTCTTGCTGGGCTTGGGCTTCCTTCAGAGCCGCCGCCTCGCGCGACAGCTTGAATTCCGTCCCCGGCGAAAAGTATTGGACATCGTCCTTGAGGTAATATGGGCTGGGGAGCATCTGTCCTCCCACCTCCACTTGGCAGCCCGTCCCGGCGAACAATGCCCCGGAAACGACCCCTGCCAGAACCCAGATCAGCCCTCTAACGCGGGTCTTCGGGCCGCTCATCGCCAACCTCCTGCTGTATTGTCTTCCTGACCGAGGACTGTACACCGCCGTGTCGCGAACCGCCCGGCCGCAAGGCGACGTACGATGCTGCCGGAACCCTGCAATCCACAGGATCGTCAAATTCGTTATCGTCATGACAGGCGGCGCGACTTTAGCCCGACCCGAGCCGCTTGCGATAGGACCTCTGAACTCCGGATCGTTGCGGCGACCTCGGCGGTTGGACGCTACCTTTTGCGGACCGGCTGCTACAATGCAAACGGCTCGCCTGCCCCCTCGCGTTGGAAACATCTCGCTTCCAGACGTAAGATCAAGAGAGATCGAAAGGCGGTCAGGCCGGGCGGCGACGTCGCCGTACGACCGCGGTGTCGTGCGACGGCGGTGCCGCCGGGAAGGGCCGAAGTTCAGAGAACGGAAGGCGGAGGGAGGAACGACCCATGGCGGCTTGGACCGACGGTTGGTGGGCGGGGTTACTGTGCGCGGCAATCGTTTCCGTCCCCGCCGCGACGATGGGGGCGGAAGTCGGCCCACCGCCGGGCAAGCTGCCGATCGTCGCCGGGGATCATCCCCGCGTGTTTTTCTTCCGCCAGACGGAATCCTTCGCCCGCGGAATGAGAATGGCCTACGACGACTGGGACGCCTGTTTCGGCCGTCTGCTGGGCATCATGGGCAAGGCTTTGGATGAAGAAATCCCCGGCACGATCCCGCACAACATCGACTATTTTACGCGCTTCAAACACCGCCATCCGGATCAAGCGGTACTACTGCATTACAACGGCAACGCCCGGGACCCGCGGTTCGAGCCGGAGGAATTCTTCGCCGGGCATTGGCTGTATCACGTAGGCTCCGTGATTCTGGAGGATGTGCCCGCCGAGGAAGGGGAAACGGTCATTCGCGTGGCCGATCCCACGTTGTATCGCATGAACATCGGCCGATACCGCGACAAGAACGACGAGATCGGGCTGTGCGAGCTGGATGAAAACGGGCGACCGAACTGGTTCCATTCCGAGCAGGTGCAACTGGTCGCCGCCGACCTGGCAAACAAGACGATCACCGTCCGCCGGGGATGCTACGGGACGAAGCCTCGCGCGTTTGCCGCGGGCAAGGCCTACGCCGCGGCCCACGCGACGGAGGGGCCGTGGGGACGGCGTTCCAATCTCTTGTGGTTCTACAACTACGCGACCTGCTGCCCGAAAGACCTGCAGGACCGTACCTGTTGGCAGGTCCATGCCCGGGACGTGGCCGACCGTTTCGCGCCCGGCGGGGAGTTGGCCGCCTTCGACGGCCTGGAGTTCGACGTCCTGGCGTTCCGTCATCGCGGCGGGAATCGCCCCTTGGACTGCAATGCCGACGGGATCGGCGACGACGGCGTCATCGAGGGAGTCAATCTGTACGGCCTGGGCGTCATCCGATTCCTCGAGGAATTGCGGCGGCGGATGGGGGACGACAAGCTGATCTTGGCCGACGGGCAGCAGCAGGACGGAGGCCAGCGCGGTTTCGGCATCCTCAACGGGATCGAAAGCGAGGGGTTTCCGCACCTGTCCGACCACGACATCGAGGACTGGTCGGGGGCCTTGAATCGTCATGCCTACTGGGCCGCTTTTTCCCGCCCGCCCGTGTTCAACTACATCAATCACAAGTTCGTCGCTCCCGGCGAACAACCGGGAGAAAACTATCATCCTAAACTGCCTTGGGGCAGGCACCGGCTTTCGTTTGCGGCGGCCGTGTTTACCGATGCGGCGATCTGCTACTCCTACGTCCCGCCGCGGGGCGACTCGGATTTTCCCATCGCCGTTTGGGACGAGTTCTGGGCTGGCAAGAAACGGCGCTTGGGTTGGTTGGGCAAGCCGCTCGGTCCCGCGAAGACCCTTGCCGTCGAAACGCCGAACCTGTTGGCGTCGCTGTGGCAGCACGGCTCGGCCGGTACGGCGGCGGTCTCCTATCCGGTGCTGCTCGTTGCGCCCGCATCGGCGGAACAGGTAGCACGAGCGATCACCGTAACGATCGACGGGGAGGATTTGTACTTCCAGATGACCGCTTCGTCGGATCCGCTTGCCGGCTATCCCGCCACGATGGCCCGTTACGTGAAAGTCGGGTTGCGGTCGCTGGGAGACCTGATGCGGCCGGAGAGTCTAAGCTCGGCGATGATGCAGTTGCGGGGCGAGGAACCAAGGGCCTTGGATCGCGAGACCGGCGCCTCCCTGCGGTGGGTCGGCCCGACGACCTTGAGCGGAACGACTTTGCCCGCCTTCGCCGCGCATCCGCCCTACAAGACCAAGAAGGGTTCGGTCTGGTGGAGCACGACCGTTTCCGTTCATGACGGCCTGCGTCTGCACTTTGCGACCGGGATGGGCGAGCGTGCGCCGGGCCGAAGCGACGGCGTCGTCTTTCGCGTCGAAGCCCGACCCATCCAGACCGGCAAGGGTTCGGTCACGCTCGGCCCGCCGACCGTCTTGTTCCAGCACAATCAATTGGCTTCGCAGTGGGAAGTGCATGAACTTCGGTTGGATGAGAAGCTCGAGGGAAAAAACGAGGGGAAAAACGACGGGGAAAAGGAGAGCCGATCCTTTGAGCTGCGGTTTATCGCCGACGCCGGTCCGAACGACGACGCCACGACCGACCACGCATATTGGGGCGATGTGTGGGTAGGAAGCTCGGCGCCGGTTCGCCTCTCGCATCGATCGGCCGAGCACGGATCTTGGGTGGGGCGAACGCCGTTTTCTTCGGGATTCTACTTCCGCGGCCTGAAGCCCGGCACGTACGAATTGGAAATAGTGTTCGAAGGCCGGGAGAGGGTGGTCATTCACGACATGTCCCTGCACGCGGCCCCCGACGCCCGCTACCGGCGATTCGAGCGGGGCATCGTCCTGGCGAATCCGTCGTTGCATCCGGTCGCGTTCGATCTGGCGGCCATTGCCCCCGGAGTGCGGTTCAGGCGGATTTCCGGGACATCGGGACAGGATACGGAAACAAACAACGGGCAACCGATCGGTCCGACCGTGGCCCTGCCGCCCCTGGATGCGTTGTTCCTGGAGGTCGCCGAGGATTGATCGCCGCCGATCGGGCATGTGCTCCGCGGACGCCCGCGATATAAAAGCCGTTAGGGTTTCGTGTAACCGTTCACGGGGCTATCCCCGTTCTCGCGGGGAGGCCTGCGAAAGTGGCAACGTCCCCTTTTGGGCGTGAAGGGCCGAGGTACGTTTTTCGGCCTGCAACGGCCCGGAAGACGTGCCTGCCGCCGGTCCGTGAACGGCTACGGTTTCGTGTTGTGTGGTTCCAACGTGGAAGGGGGATGGCATGTCGCGGCCGGCAGTGATGCGACGTGGTTGTTGCGTTGATTCGTCTGGGCGCTCGCGCTATCGAATCGCGGATCGGCGGCCGCGGCGGCGGGTCGAGGGTCTCGGGTCTGCGGTTTGTTGCGCGCTGGTCTTCGCGCTGCTATGCCCCGGCGGAGCGCGGACGGCGGCGGCCCAAGTGGCCGCGGATACCCGCATCCCGCCCGGACTCTATTACGCCGGAATCGTCATGCTGCAAGAGGGCCGTGTCCGCGACGCCCTGCGGAGCTTCGAGAGCTGCTACCGCAGCGCGATTCGCGTGGGTACCCGGCGCTGGGTCGATTCGATCTGCTACTTGACGATGCAGGGCGAAGCCCTGTACGCCATGGGGCGTCTGGACCAGGCGTTGGAGAGCTACAACGCGGCGTTGCAGTTGTCGCTGGCCTATCCCGACTGGCTCAACTACGTGCAATTTCCGGCCCAATTAGCCCCGTCCACGCAGGCGGCCTTTCAGTCGGTTCCGTGGCAGGGACGCACCCGCACGGCGCGATTCGCCAATTACCCCGAGGAAATGCTGATTTTGTTGGGGAACGTGGAATGGGCGCGGGCGTTCCAGGAGGGCGGCGTGGCCATGCCCGCCAAGCTCAAGCCCATCAACGTCGTCGAGATTCTCCGCTGCACCGCCCTGGCGATGCGCCGCCGCATGGAGCTGCTGGGACCCCTGGCGCCCGTCGATCCCATGACCAAGGACCTCCTGAACCTTTGGTCGCGGCGACCGGGGCCGCCCAATCACTGGTCGCAATGCTGGATCGATCTCATGCAGGGTTTGGCCATGCAGGGCGACGGCCGGCTGGACGAGGCCATTCCCCTGCTGACGCGGTCCGCCACGGCCGCCGGGCAGTACGATCACCCCATGACGGCCTACGCCTTGATCGAACTGGGGCGACTGGCCCTGAGCCGGGGGGATTTCGCCGCCGCCCAGGGATTCTTCCACGAGGCCACGTTCCCGGCGGTCGTCTATCCCGACGCCGCGGCCCTGGAGGAGGCCTTTCGCTGGGCCGCCTTGACCCACCTCTTGAGCGGCGCGCAAGGTGCCTATCCGGCGGCGGCGGGCGCGACCCCCTGGGCGCGGACCAAGCGGCTCCGCCACGTTCAAGCCTCGCTCGCCTTGTCGTCGGCGGAATTGCAAGCGGCGGCGGGGAATTGGTCCGCCGCCGCCTCGCTCCTGGATGAAGCCCAGGCCGCCTTCGCGCGGACCGATCTCGCGGCGGGCCGGCCTGCCGATCGCTGGAATTTCCTCCGCGCCGTCACGCTCCTTCACACCGGTAACCTGAAAGACGGCGAAGCGGCCTTGTCGGCGGCCCTCAGCGGCATGCGGACGCGCTCCCTCTGGCTGTTCCAATTGGGACGGTTGTCCGCCATTTACACGAGCGGACGGATCACCATGCGGGGACCGATCACCCCCAAGACCGCCATGGAGCTGTACGGGATACTCCTGCGCGATCCCAGCCGCCTGGATTGGGCCGTCGATCCCTTGGAGTCCCTGACCGTCACCGCCACGCCGCATCCCACCCTCTTCGAGCAGTGGTTCCTCATCGCCTGGGAACGAAACCTGACGGAGGATGCCTTGCAGATCGCGGAGCGGGCCAAGCGCCATCGTTTCGAGGCGGCGCTGCCGCTGGGCGGGCGACTGGACGCCGTGCGGCGCTTGATCGCGGCCCCCGAAGAGGAGCTAAGCCCTGCCGCCCGCGTCGAAAGAACCAACCTCTTGGGGAAGTATCCCACCCTGGCTGCCGCCCTTCGGGAATCCCAGGAGATGTACGCGCGGCTGCGAGCGATGCCGTTCCCTCCGCCGGACAATGCCGGATGGCAGACTTTGGGGCAAGCCCTCGAGCAATGGACGGCGACCAATGCCGGGATCGAAGCCCTGCTGCGACCGGTGGCCGTCAGCCGGGAAACGGCGGGCGAGCCGTTCCCGCCCGTTCTGCCCCCCAAGGAAATCCAGCGCCGCCTGCCGCAAGGGACGGTTCTGCTGTCGTTCTTCGCCATCGGGAACGACCTCTACGGTTTCATGCACACGCAGGACCGGTACGAGGCGTGGCGCGTTCGCGGAGGCATGGCCCCCGTGGCAAGGCAGCTCACCACGCTGCTGCAGCAATTGGGGCAGTACGACGCCAATCGGGAGTTTTCCATCAAAGAGGCCGCCGACGCGACGTGGAAAAATACGGCCGAGGGCATCCTCAACGCGATCACCAGCGGATCGAAGGCCGATTTGGCCGCGGATTTCGGCGAGCTGGTCATCGTTCCCGACGGGGCGCTGTGGCATCTGCCCTTCGAGTTGTTGCAAGTGGAAGCGGGCGATCAGCGGGTTCCCTTGATTGTCAAGCATCCCATCCGTTACAGCCCCACGGCCGGACTGGCGGTAACCCCGGCGCCGGGACCGGGCGTGCAGCCGCGGACGGCGGTCTACCTGGGTCGGCTTTTCCCCCAAGAGGATGCCTCGCTCGCGGAGAAACGTTTTGAAGTTTTGAGCCGGGCCGTGCCTGCCTGCGTCCCCTTGTCCGCCGCCGGCAATACCCTCAATGGAAGCGTTTTGGCGCCGCTCTTCGATCGCCTGGTCGTGTCGGCGGACATGGAAAACACCACGACTCCCTTCGATTGGGCGCCGTTGCCGCTGGGGTCGGCAGGGAATACCCTGGCCGACTGGCTGGCGTTACCGTGGCAGGCACCGAGGGTTTTCATCGCGCCCGGCTTTCACACCACGGCGGAAGCGGCCTTCAAGCGATCGGGCGGGGTACCCACCGGCCAGGAGCTGTTCCTTTCCCTCACGGCTCTGGCCGCCTGCGGCACACGAACCGTCGTCCTCAGCCGTTGGCGGACCGGCGGCGAAAGCTCCCTGACCTTGGTACGAGAATTCCTGCAAGAGCAGGGAGAAAGAGGGGCGACCGAGGCCTTCCGCCGGGCCGTCCTGCTGATTATGAGTACGCCGCTGGATCCCGCCCAGGAACCGCGGGTCCAGAAAAAGACGCCCGATCAGCCCTTGCGGATGGAGAACCCCTTTTTCTGGGGCGGCTATCTGCTTTCCGCGCCGCGGGAAACGGCAATAGCCGACGACGGCAACGGTCCGCCGGGCGCGGCGCCGCCCGACGACCAAGCGCCCCCGGCGGGCGCCGCGGCCCCGCCCGATGCCGACGCCGGTGATCACGCTCAGCCGCCCGAGGATAAGCCTCAGCCACCTGAGAATGACGACGGCCCGCAACCATAGCGACCAAGATTCCGCACGGGGGACTGCCGCAGGTCCTGAGGAGCGGCACATGGACTTGCCGGGACCCCGACTCAAGAGAGACAATGAATGACCGAGTGACCAAATGACCAAATGACCGAACGGGAACCGCCGCGGTCCTTCGCCCGGCGGGCCGCCGGCGCAGGCAAATCGGGCAACGGATTCGCACGAGACTCGCTCCCGTTCACTGGGTCTCGGGTTTCGATCGCGGGGAATCACCGATGCCTGGGCGGCGTTCGCCTGCCGCGTGCTTGAACAGTGCCTTTTCAGCAGTCGACTTACTTTAGGAGTTCGACGATGACCGAACGGAACGGAAACATGTTTCGGGGAGCAATCGCACGCGGAACCTTCGCCGCGTTCGTTTTGGCGGCAACCTTCGTCGCGGTCAACTATAGTTGGCGGGGGGCGTCCGCCGAGGAAACGGCTCCGGCCGAAGCGGCATCGCCCTCGGCCGGCCAGGCCGATCTCGACAAAGCGATCGAAGCGAAGCTCAATGCCTCGACCTTCAGCGATCTCGGCGAGGTCATCCGCCTCTGCGAGAGCGCGATCGAGAAAGGGCTGGACGAAGCGAACGCCGAGTTCGCCAAGCAACTGCTCGCGGCGACGCGGTTTCAACGGGGACTGTTGGTGGGAGAAACCGTCCTGAGGACGTTGCCTATCGATAACAACTGGCCGACCTTCCGCAAGATGGCCGTCGAGGACCTCGAAAAGGGTTTGGCCGTCGATCCGGAACAACCCGAGGCGTGGTTGATGCTGGCGCGGCTGAATGTTCTGCCCAACGGCGATCTGGAGCGGGCGAAATTCGCGGTGGACCAGGCCGTCGATAAGGCGGGAGACGACCGCCGGCTCCTGGTGCAGGCTCTCCTGCTTCGCGCCGATTTGACCGACGACAACGAAAAGAAACTGAACGATCTCAACCGTTTGCTGGAACTGGAGCCGGACGATCCCCGCGTATTGCGGGCGCGCGGGGCCGCCCTGCTGGCATTGGACAAGGCCGAGGAAGCCCTCGCCGATTTCGACAAAGCTCTGGCCGAGGCCCCCGGGCATATTCCCACGCTGGAGGCCAAGATCGACGCCTTGCTGGAGCTGAAACGATTCGACGACGCCATGGCCGTGGCCGACCAAATCGAGAAGGCGTCGCCCGGCAACGCGGCGGCCTGGTTCCAACGCGGTCGCATCACGGGCGTCCGCGGCGAATTCGAAAAGGCCCTGGAATATCTCAACAAGGCCGCCGAGATGGAGCCTCGCAACGTCGCCGTCCTGATGATTCGCGCGGCGGTCCTGCAAGAATTGGGCAAGAGCGAAGAGGCCATGAAGGATGTCAACCGCGCGCTGGAATTGCGGCCGGACAACCCTGCCTTGCTGCGGCTTCGGGCGGCGATCCTGGCGGGGAGCGGTCAGCTCAGCCAAGCCGTCCGCGATCTGGAACAGGTCCGCGAGCAGGGTTCCGCCGAACCGTCCATCGACTTGCAACTCGGCCTGCTCTATTCGATCCAAAAGCGTCACGGCAAGGCCCTGGAACAGTTCGATAAGGTCTTGGCGGTCGAACCGCGCAACGTCGCCGCCCTGCGGGGGCGGGCGGATACCCTGCTTTCCCTCGGGCGCCACGCGGAGGCCATCGCGGATTACGAGAAGGCCCTGGAAGTCGATCCCAACGATAGCGGAGTGCTCAACAATCTGGCCTGGGTGCTGGCCACCTCGCCCGACGAGAAGATTCGCAATGGAAAACGGGCCTTGGAGTTGGCCACCAAGGCCTGCGAGTTGACGGAGTATAAGGCGGCGCACATCCTCAGCACTTTGGCGGCCGCCTATGCCGAAAACGGCGACTTCGAAAACGCCCGGAAGTGGTCGCAAAAGGCCGTCGAACTGGGATCGGAAAACGAAAAAGAGGCCCTCCAAAAGGAGCTGGAGAGCTACAAGCGCAACGAACCGGTCCGCGAATTGATCCAAGAACCGCTGGAACCGCCCGCCGAGACGCCGGCCGAACCGTCGCCGGAATCGCCGTCCGAAGAGGAGAAGGGAACGGAGCCGGAGGCGGGGCCGAAGGATCAGCCCCCGGATATCCCCGATGCCCCCGAGGCCCCCCAGGATTCGCCGACCGGCGAGCAGCCGCCCGATGATGCCCCCAATGGTCAGATCGATGCCCCCGCCCCCAAGGGTGAGATCGATGCCCCCAAGGGTGAGATCGACACGTTTCATCGGGCGTGATTTGTTTTACTGCGAAGGATAAGAAGCTAGGCAAACTGGGGCACGCAGCTTTGTGAGTCTGCGTAAGATTGGTAAGCGGGTTTCGGCGATCCTGCGCAGTAAAATTGGCAGGTTGCGAGGCCGATCCGCGCGGATCGGCTCCGTAACGGGCAGTGGTCCGGCTCCGCCCGAGCGTGAACGGATCGCGGCAACACGGATCGCGCCAACGGAGTTTGCCGCCGATGAGAAATGAGAGAGATCAAGTTGCGCCGATGAGAGAGATCGTCTTCCCCGCCCTTGTAAGCCGAACGGATGGGCGGCGAAGAGAGATCGTTATTTGCCGGTTGTGTTACGCTTGGCCGTCGCTCTGAATTCGGCAGCGTGCCCTTCCGAAGAAAAAAAGAGCCGTGCCCGCTTCGCGGACCTATCGTTTGGAATCATCCACGGTTGACTCCGAACCCATCCATGGGGCCTCATCCACCTTGCGATTCGGGTGACACACATTCGCATCGGGTGAGAGACATCGCCGCAAGCGGGCACGGCACGGCGTCCGTTCCCCTGGAATTCGGCCGAAGCCGGCCGCCCTCCGTGAAGACCCAGGCATCCGTTCCTTTCCGCCGACCGACTGACCGATCACGCCGGATCGGTTTCGGCAGCCGCCTCCGTACACTCATACTCATCGTGCGCCCGTCGCCGGGAGCAACCCCTCATGGGTCGTGCGGAAGCCGTTCCGCGTTTCCCGCCCTTCCGTGAGGACAATATCTCGCCCACCGCTCCGTCCGGGCCGTCCTTCACGCAAACTTTTTACTTCTCGTTCTACTCTTGGAAACCTGCTTACCCCTCCAAACCTGCCCGGCCGGCCGATGCCGGCGTCATTCCGATAGTTGGTCATTCCGATAGTTGTTGGAACAGGGCGGTGAACTTCGGCATTTGCGCTTCCAAATAATTCCGCCATTGCTGGGGATGCCAAAGTTCCACGCAGACGGCGGCACCGACGACCATCACTTCTCCGCCCGGCTCCACCGCCAAGAATTCGCGAAAACCCTCGGGGATGACGAGCCGCCCTCTTTGTGCCAAGGAAACCGTGCGGTACCGGCTGGAAAGCAGGCGGCCGAACCGCTGGACGTGCTGAATCCGACCCTCCAATCGCCCCAACCGCATTTTCTGCCGAATCAGGTCGATGCCGCCTTGCCAACGTGCCTCCCAGACCTTCGGATTCCAGGCACTCAGACAACCGCGACGTTCCTTGACGAGAACCAATTCCGCGGCGTCTTGGGCCAACGGCTCCAAAAGTTCATTCGGAAGGGACAGACGAAAGCGATCGTCGATCGTGCGGGGAAACTCGCCGATGAGGAACGCTTCGTCGTGCAGCATACGCGGTCGTCGTAAGAGTCAAGAGCCGAACACGGCGACCGGAGTCCTTTCCGTATCTTTTGGGATGATTTCCCACAACAGTTTTCGCGAGAGACGCCGTCATGGGTCCAATTCCCATAGAGATGAGTTTAGCATCCGGTTCCGCTTATGCAATACCCAAGGGACCAATTTTTTGGAGATTCTCCGGGACCGCTCACCGAGACTGCGTGCGGCCGGTGTCCGCGCCAAAAC
>JAAZNR010000265.1 GCA_012798155.1 Thermogutta sp.
GGCGGAGGGCGTCAGCAGGCCGCGATCCGCGAAGAAGACGGTCGCCTCTTGCCGCGTGGCGTCGGCCAGCAAGGCGATGCAGCGCCCCGGCGGGACCACGTCGGCCGCGTCCACGACCCGCACCAAATCCGCCCACATGCCGGGGTTGGGAACCAGGTCCGGCAGGCGGTTCCTGTGCTTCAAGAAGAATTCCTCGTGCAGAAAGTCCCGATTCTTTTGGGGGAAGATCGCCAAGTAGAGGATGTTCATTTCCACCAATTCGTTGAGGAAATGCGTGCCCAGCGAGACGTCCGGGATCAAGTTCTCGCGCATGGTCACGATCTCGCAGAGCACGGAGACCTGATTGATCTCGGCGAAGGGGACGGGGATGCCGAGGTCGGGGCTGGAGGTGCCCCAGCGTCCCGGCCCCAGCAACATCATGGCCGTCTCTTCCCGCGGCGACGCGGCGTTGATCCGCCCCAGCACGCGGGCCAGTTCCGAACGGCGGCGGAGCGGCAGTTCCGCATACAGTCGCGGCACGACGTACACAAAACGATCCAATCGCACCAGGCGGCCGGCGCCGACGATGGCCCCGTGGGCCTCGATGATGCGATCCTTTTCCCGGACCACGACGGAGGCCGGGTTCACGTTCTCGGTGCCCTGGACCTGGAGCGGGCGGCACTGCAAGAGATTGATGCGGTAGGGATCGAGGCCCTCGACCACGTTGAGGCAGAACTCGATATCGACGGGCGTGCCGTAGGCCGATTGCAAGGTTTGCAGGATGCGCCGCATTTCGGCGACGAAGGGGGTCTTCTTCAAAAGGCCCTCGAAGGTGATCGCCAGGCCGGCCCCGCCGTCCGCGGATTCCTCCGCCCCGCGCGAAGCGACCAGGTCCAAGGGAACGCCCGGCGTCTGCGCGATCAGTTCGCCGATATTGCCGGAGGTCAAGCGATTGGCCGCCAGGTCCAAGTAGTCGGCTCGATGCTGGGAGTATTCGCAGACCTCATCGAAATTGTTTTCGGGCCGGCGAAAGGGGGCGTTGAGGGCGACCAGGCGGGTGTAGTCGTCGTCCACGCGATCCACCGCCCGCGTCCCCAGCCCGAACACCAACCGCACCATCCCCGCCTGCGGATCGATGTCGCGATGCCACACATACGGATTGAACGAGAAGCCCACGCCGCCCACCAGGGGAAGGTACTTGTCCCCGTAGCGATCGCCCGAGACGCGCATCACCAGCAGGGCCATCTGCTCGTCGCGATCCAGCATGTTGCGCTGGGCGCGATAGCGGAGGGCCTTTTCGCTCAACACGCTGGCGTAGATTTGGCGAATGGCGTCCAGCAGGGCCTGGAAGCGCCGTTCGCGCGGGCCTTGGTTGGCGCAGAAGATGCTGTCGTACTTCCCCGCGAAGGCGTTGCCGTAGGCGTCCTCCAGCAGCGAGCTGGAACGGACGATGTACGGCGACTCGCCGAAGTAGTCCAGCATGGCCTGCAACTGATCGAGCGTATAGGAAGGGAATTGCCCGCGGAGAATCCGCTCCTGCGCCTCCTGGATTCCCTGCAGGAAGGTCTCGGGATGACGCTGCTGCTGCCGCAGCCACCAGGCGCCGTTGCGGATCAGGAAGGTGTAGAACACGTCGGCCCCGATGAAGAAGGAGTCCGGCGTCTCCAGCCGCGCGTACAGCTCCGGGGCATGGCGTTTGAGGATCGCCCGCGCCAGCAGCATCCCCAGCGCCTTGCCGCCGATCAGACCGATGCCCACCATGCGGTCCCGGATCATCAGGATGTCTTCCAGCGAGAGGTACTGTTCCACCAGCTTCAGCATTCCCTCGTCGCGGGAGAGGACCATCCGGGCGAGGCGCTGAAAGACCTCCCTTTCGCGCTGCGCCGGGCAGTGGCCCCGCCGCACGTCCTCGTACACGGCCTGCGCCTCGTCGAAGATCCGCCGCCAGAATCCCTGGCGCGAGTCCACCCGCAAACCCGGCCAACGGCTGGCGGAGAGAATCTCCGAGATGATGGCGCTGCTGGTGATGGGCCGGAATTGATCGCCGTCCTCCCACACGTGGATCGAATTCATGGCCTCCGAGGAACGGTGTTGCACCTTGATCGGCCGCACGTAGAGCCGGTCTTGATAGCGGAACACATCCAGCAGGAACTGCGTGGTCTCGGTGATCGGCGTCAAGGCGAAGGAGGCGTGATAATTCCGGTACACGGCGAAATAGGTGACGGTTTGCAGGACGTAGAGCCGCGGGCAAGTGAGCACGAAGAAGTTGCCCAGCATCTGATCGGCCGACCAGACGTTCGCCAACTCGGAGAGGCAGTCGAAGACGTAGAAGGCGAATTCTCCCGCCTCCTCGATCACGGCGTGCACTTTCCGCACGAAGCTCTCGAAGCCCAGGTTGGGATCGACGACGTGGATTTCGGCGCCGAAGTCGTGGGGCAACAATTGCTCGTGGGCGGCGAAGCGGAAGTAGATCAGGCGCCGGCCGTCCTTCCGCGCCGCTTCGGCATAGGGGATGACCAGGGCCTTGTAATCGTCGACGGACTCGACCTGCCAGACGATGTTATCGCCCGGCATGACCCCGTGAAATACCCGATCCAATCCCGCCAGACCCGTGGTTACTTTCACCGTGAATCATGCTCCCGCCGACTCGACCGTGGAACGCTGCAACCCGAACTCGACCGTGAAACGGCCGTAAACCCGCCGTGAAATCGCCCCAAATCCATTGTAACGCCGTCTGGGTGGCTGGGGTCGTAGCGGAGCGCAGCCCCCAGTCACCCGTTTCCGTGGCGACCACCACCAGCTTACGCTGGTGGCTCACATCTTGGCGCAATGACGTTTCGGCGCGATTTCCACCACCGGCTTACGCCGGTGGCTCACATTTGCGCTACGAAAGCGTGCACACACACCGTCGTCTGGGTGGCTGGGGTCGGAGCGGAGCGCAGCCCCCAGACGCGCCGGCATCGCGTTTGGGTTGGGTGGCTGGGGTCGGAGCGCAGCGCAGCCCCCAGTTGCCCGTTTCCGTGGCGACTCCACCACCGGCTTACGCTGGTGGCTCACATTTGCGCTACGAAAGCGTGCACACACACCGCCGTCTGGGTGGCTGGGGTCGGAGCGCAGCGCAGCCCCCAGCTACCCGTTTCCGTGGCGACTCCACCACCAGCTTACGCTGGTGGCTCATGGAACCGATGCAGTGCGATAACGTGATGCGCAAGGCGTGAGCGCGGGCCTCGGGCGCGCCCATCTTGCCGATTTTGCGGCCGTAGACCAATATATGGTGTTTCCTTCCACGGCATCTCCGGGAGAATCCGCCGCTCATGGCAACCCTGCTCAAGCGCCTTGTTTTCGGCACGCTCTTGGCCGCCATCCTCTTGATCCTGTGCTGGTTCGACGATCGCGCCGTCAACGTGCCGGGCATCTTCCTCTTGCCCGTTCTGCTCGCTTTCGTATTGCTGGGCGGCAACGAAATCATTTTTCTCTGCCGAGAAAACCGCGTCTTTCCTTTTCCCGGCGTCGTGCACCTGGGCAACGTTTTGACCGTCGGGACGGCCTGGGGGATGGGGCTGTTCTGGCTCCACTGGGAGACGACCCACCCGGATCGCCTGGCCCGAGCATGGGATCTGGCCGCCGTCAGCAGTCTGGCCACGCTGGTGGCGGTCGCGGTCACCGTGTTCCTGGCCTTCGTGGTCGAGATGCAGCGCTATCGCTCGCCCGGCGGGGCCACCGTCAACATCGCGGGGGCGGTCTTCGCCGTCTGTTACATCGGCGTGCTGGCCGGCTTTCTGGTCCAATTGCGCGTGGCGTTCGGACTGGATGCCCTGGTCTCGCTGCTCATGGTCGTCAAGCTGGGAGACACCGGGGCCTTCGCCGTGGGACGGATGTTCGGGACCCATCGCCTGGCGCCGCGCCTCAGCCCGGGAAAGACCTTGGAAGGGGCCCTCGGGGCGATCCTCTTCGGCGTCCTGGGAGGCTTCATCAGCTTCCACTGGCTGCTGCCGCAATTGGGGCTGAAGACCGGCATCCCCCATTGGCTACCCATGCTGGCCTACGGCGTGGTTCTGGCCGTGGTGGGCATGATCGGCGACTTGGCGGAATCGCTGATCAAACGCGATGCCCGGCAAAAGGACTCCAGCCACCTGGTGCCGGGCCTGGGCGGGGCGTTGGATCTCATCGATTCGGCCTTGATGGCAGCCCCCGCGGCCTACGTCTTCTGGCTGTTCGGCTGGCTCAACTGAGGCGACTTCGCGGCAGCCGGCCCCGATCCCCGTCCGACCGCCCCGGGATCACCGTTTCGTTCCCGCAAACGTCCGGCCCTTCTTCCAATGAAATCCACGTGACGGCGGTGGAAGCACCCCACCGAGGGGTGGTTGACTGAAATTGGAAAAATGGTGTGGCATCGGCCGGGCGGGATGGTTAACATGAATCTTGGTGGGTTCGGTGGTTATTAGGCCGGTCGGGCGGCCGGCCGGATTCCGCATCGCGCCCCGATCCCGGGCGCCGTTGCGGGGTTCAACCAGAGGAGGGCCGCTGCACGCCGCAACCATTCCTCCGCGCGACGCCGACCCCCCCGCGCGACGCCCGCCCGGAACCGCCGACGGCACACGAATTCGCAAGCGCCGGTCCGCTTCGGCGCAATGAAATACCGGGAGAGAGGCCGAAATACAGGGAGAAAGGCCGCAAACAGGCCGCCTTTGGGACGGCTGGACGGCCGTCGCTGCTGAAGGGAGAGCGAGGGATTCGCGAACGCAGGGCAGGTTGAGCGAGGAGCACCGGACCTCCACCCCGGTGGATGAACCCGTTGAGCATGGACGTCTGACAAGAGGCCCATCAGATCGGCTCGTTGATATGCCTAAGGCGCGAGTCGAGGAGGACGCACATGCCGATAGACGTGGTTTGCCCGAACGGCCACAAGTTGCGGGTGAAGGATGAGTTCGCCGGCAAGTGGGGTCTCTGCCCGGTGTGCGGCGTCCGGATGAAGGTGCCGGAAAAGCCCCGCGGCGATCTTTCCGAGGACGAAATCCTGGAACTGCTCGGCCCGGCCTCCGGCAAAAGCGAGCCGCAAGCGCCCGAGGTCACGCATCGCGTCTCCGGCCCGGACGCCGCGCCGCGACCGCCCAAGAAAATCTGCGAGAAGTGCCACCGCGAGATCTTGGCCGACACCCGCATCTGCCCGTATTGCCACACCTACGTCGGTTTGGCCGGCAGCTATCCCAAGTTCTGATCGCCGGCATTTGGCAGTCTCGATTTCGACGCCAAAGCAGGTCGCCCTCCATCACGCGGCACGCTTTCCCTTGCCCGTCTGGGTGGCTGGGGTCGGAGCGGAGCGCAGCCCCCAGACGGACGTGTTCGCGGCACATCCACCGCCGGCTTACGCCGGCGGCTCCCATTTGGGCAGCGCTTCCACCACCAGCTTACGCCGGCGGCTCGGGTGTGCGCTGCGTCATGACGCCGCCGGGTCGTCATTTCTTCCGCATCGCCTCGCCGGTCATCGGCACGAACATCACCGGGGCGACGGATTCTCGGCGGATCACGCCGTCCTCGCCTTTTACGATCAGCAGCAGCTCTTGCCGGGCCTCGCCGACGGGAATCACCAAGCGGCCCCCGGGGGCCAACTGGTCGATCAGCGGTTGCGGCACGTGGTCCGGCGCGGCGGCCACGATGATGAGATCGAAGGGGGCCTTCTCCGGCCAGCCCTGGTAACCGTCTCCCGCGCGGACCGTCACGTTCTTGTAGCCGAGCTGCTTGAGCCTCTCGGCGGCCTCCACGGCCAACGGTTCCAGAATCTCGATCGAATAGACCTCGCGGCACAACTCGGCCAAGACGGCGGCTTGATAGCCCGACCCCGTTCCCACGTCCAGCGCCCGGCTCTCGGGTCGCGGGGCCGCCAACTGCGTCATCAAGGCCACGATGTACGGCTGCGAGATCGTCTGCCCGTGACCGATCGGCAAGGGGTGGTCGTCGTAGGCCTCGTGGAGGACGTTTTCCGGAACGAACCGATGTCGCGGCACGCGGAGCATGGCCTCCAGGACGCGCGGGTCGCGGATATCGCGGGCGGCCAACTGCTCCTCGACCATCCTCCGCCGCGCGGCGAGGAAGCCGTTGCCGTGCGGGCGAGACGTAGTTTCGGCGTCCGCGCGGTCTGCGTCAACCGCCGTCTCCGCCGGTTCGACATCTTCCTTGCCCGAGGACATGCGACCGATCGCCCTCCAAAAAAGCACCGCAACCACCACGGCGGCCGGGATTGCCAAGCCGCTCGCCGCGAGCACGACCGTACGGGAAGCCATGGCGACGCCCTCCGCTCACCCACGGCGAGGGGCGACCCGCGGACACGCCGGCCGCTCGCTCAAGCCTCGACCCAGACCGCCGAGCCGAAAAGGGTCACGGCGGTGGCATGCTCGACCTGAACTCGGGCGAACCGTCCGATCCACTTCGCCTCGCCGTCGAAGACCACGATCCGATCGCAGGGAGTCCGGCCCGTCAATTGTAACTTCTCGCCGCCGGGGGCGGAACGAACGGCCGCATCGGGGTTGCCCTCCGCATCGGGGTTGCCCTCGGCGTCGGCGCCGCCCTCCGCATCGGGGCCGCCCTCCGCATCGGCGGTTTTTCCCGCGGCCTTGCTCGGGCCGTCGATCAACACCTCCACCGTCTCGCCCACGAAACGCCGATTGTCCTCCTCGCTGATCCGGTTTTGCAGGGCCAACAGCTCGTGGTTGCGCCGCCGCTTGACCGCCTCCGGGACGTCGTCCGGGAACAGCTCGTGGGCCTTGGTGCCGGGCCGCGGGCTGTACTTGAAGATGAAGCTGTTTTTGAACCGCGCCTCTTCCGCCAGCCGCAGGGTGGCCTCGAAATCCTCCTCCGTCTCCCCGCAAAAGCCGACGATGAAATCGCTCGTCACGGCCGCGCCGGGCAGCGTCTCGCGGACGGCGGCCAGCATCTCGCGATACTCCTCCGCCGTATAACCCCGTTTCATCCGCTTAAGCACGGCGTTCGACCCGGACTGCGCCGGCACGTGCAGATACGGGCAGACCTTGGGCAGATCGCGGACCGCCCGCAACAGGTCGGGCGTCATGTCGGGGGGATAGTTCGTCACGAAGCGGATGCGGCGGATGCCTTCCACCTCCGCGACCCGCCGGAGCAGGTCGGAAAGGCGGACCTGCCGCCCGTCCTCCACGGTCCGATAACTATTGACGGTCTGTCCGAGGAGCGTGATTTCCCGGCAGCCTTGTTCGGCCAGAAGGCGGACCTCGGCCGTGATCTCGGCGGCGGGCCGGCTCTGCTCCGGGCCGCGGACGCTGGGGACGATGCAGTAGGTGCAGAACTTGTCGCAGCCCAGCATGATGCGGACCATCGCCCGATGACGCTGCTCGCGTGCCTCCGGCAAGCGCTGCGGGTCGTAGCGGGCGAAAGACTGAGCGACCGTCTCGCGGCGATGCCCCCGCCGCGGCAGGGCCACCGCGATCCGCGGCTCCTTTGTCCGCTCGCGTTCTTCGATCAGCGACACCAGGTTGCCGATTTGTCCCGGCCCCACGATCAAGTCCACATGCGGGGCCCGCCGCAGAATCGCCTCCCGGTCCTTCTGCGCCATGCAGCCCAGGACGCCGATCAATTTGTCGGGCCGCTGTTCCTTGAGGTGCTTGAGGCGCCCCA
>JAAZNR010000266.1 GCA_012798155.1 Thermogutta sp.
CTGCGCGAATCCATACTGGGGATCGCCCGAGTAGCGGGAAATGTAGTAGCGCGTGGGGTGGCAGACGATGAGGTGCCGCTTGGCTCGCGTCAAGGCGACGTAAAAGAGACGCCGCTCCTCTTCGATTTGCTCCTGCGAGCGGGTGCTCATATCGGAAGGAATGTGTCCGTCCGTAGCGTTGAGAACGTAGACCGCGTCCCACTCCAAACCCTTCGCCGAGTGGATGGTGCTGAGGACCAAGTAGTCGTCGTCCAAGATCGGGTCCGCCGCCAAATCCTGCGTGGAGGAGGGCGGGTCCAGCGTGATCTCGGTAAGCATGGTACGGCGATCGGCATAGCGCGAAGCGATCAACTCCACCTGTTCCAAATCGCGTGCCCGAGGATTCGGGTTGTCGTAAAGCTCCGGCAACAGCGGCTCATAGAACTCCCGGATCGAGGCGACTTGCGCCACCAGGGGGACTTGGGGATCGCAAAGCCCCTCCATGAGTTTCACGAAGTCGGGCCACAGCTTTGCGGCGGCGGCCGGCGGCCGGGTCGCGCGCCAGACGTCAAAAGGATTGGGGCGAGCCGGCAGAAGCCCCAAGAGCGCGCGGGCTTTGGCCGCACCGACGCCGGGCAAGAGCCGCAACACGCGGGTACCGGCCACGATGTCCCGCGGATTCTCCGCCAACTTCAGAAACGCCAACAAATCCTTGATGTGGGCCGTCTCCAGAAACTTCAGTCCGCCGTACTTGTGATACGGTATGCCGCGCCGCGTCAACTCCGCCTCCAGGACCAGGCTGTGATGCCCGGCGCGAAACAGGACCGCCTGGCACCGCAAGTCGATGCCCTCTTCCCGCAGGCTCAGGATGCGGCGCACAATGTACTCCGCCTGATCCTGTTCGTCGTTGCAGGCCACCAGCAACGGCTTGCCGCCGAATTCGTTGCCGGACCAAAGATTCTTGGTGAATTTTTCGGCCGCCGCTGCCATGACCTCGTTGGCCAACCGCAGAATGGGGACCGTGCTGCGATAGTTCTGCTCCAGAACCACCAGCCGCGCGGCGGGGTAATGCTGGGGGAAGTCGAGGATGTTGCGGACGGTCGCGGCGCGGAACGAATAGATCGACTGGGCATCGTCGCCGACGACGGTCAGGCCGGCGCCGGTCGGGCAAAGGCGATACAAAATCTCCGCCTGAAGGACGTTCGTGTCCTGGTATTCGTCCACAAAAACGCGGGTGAATCGCCGGGCCGACTCGGACGCAACAAAAGGATCCGCCAACACTTCCCGCCATTTCAAGAGAAGATCGTCGAAATCGAGGTTCGCGTTCTCCAGCTTACGCCGCTGATAGAGGGAAAACAGCTCGCGAAGATCCCCCTCGAAATCTCGGCACCAGGGGAAACGCTCCTCCAAGACCTTCTCCAGCGGCTCTTGCGCATTGACGACGCGGCTGTAGATGTCGGCGCAGGTCCCTTTCTTGGGGAAGCGGCGGCTCGTCTTTTCCGTGAGCTTCAGCTCCGCCCGCAAGACGTCGAGATAGTCTTCCGCGTCCGAGCGATCCAGCACGGTGAAGTCGGGCGACAGGCCGATCCGGGGACCGTATTGCCGCAGGATGCGGACCGCCACGGCGTGAAAGGTACCGCCCACCAGCCCCGATGTCATCAGCGTCGAGCCTTCCTCGCTCAGCGCCATGCGGCGCAGGACGGCGTTCACGCGGCGAATCATCTCCTCGGCCGCGCGCCGCGTGAAGGTCAACAGCATGATGCGGTGGGGCGGCACGCCGTCGAGAATCTGCCACGCCACGCGGTGCACGATGGTGGCCGTTTTTCCAGTCCCGGCGCCCGCCACGATCAAGAGCGGCTCCTCGCCGTGCGTGACGGCGTCTCGCTGCTGCGCGTTCAGCGGCTTGAGGATTTGATCCCGGATGGATTGTCTCGGCACGGTTCACCGCGTAAAAAAAGAGGATATAGGAGCGGGTCTCGCCTCGGCAAGGCGGCAGAGGTCCTTTCCGGCGCGACCGACGGCTCAATGTAGTTTACGGACCGCCTTCCGCGGCGACCAGCATCCCAAGTGCGGGCCGTCGCCTGCCGCTGCAAGATCTAGTGCCTTCCGCTGGAAGATTTGTCGCCTTCCGCTGGAAGATTTGTCGCCTGCCGCCGGCCTTCCGCTGCAAGATTTGTCGCTTGCCGCTGCAAGATTTAAGGTCTCGGGCCTTGACCCCAGGGGCGCCGCCGGCCTCCGTATGGGGTAGAGATTCGCTTGGCCGGGC
>JAAZNR010000267.1 GCA_012798155.1 Thermogutta sp.
AAGATTCTCTATCGCGGCGGATGCGAATCGCGTTGTGTCGCCGGCGTCTTCCCGGTACAATGCCGGTCGCCTGGAGGGCCTGCGGTTGCCTCCCCAATCGCGTGATCGGCGCTGAAAGTCTATTTCCTCCCACGATCAAGGATGGATCGGCGATGGGCACGGATGCGGCACGCTCGTTACACTCGCCCTTGGAGCGGATTCGCTTCGGGCGGGATGTCCTGCTCTACGAGAGCGGTGTTTTGGTTGATCTTGCCGGGCGGCTCGACCTTTCCTTCAGCCGGGCTGCGGAATTGCTTTTCGCTTGCCGCGGCTGCGTGATCGTCTCCGGCATGGGGAAGGCGGGAATCATCGGCCGCAAGATCTCGGCCAGCCTGGCCTCCCTGGGAACCCCGAGTCACTTCCTCCATCCCGCCGAGGCCGTCCACGGCGATTTGGGACGCATTCGCTCGGAGGATGCGGCTCTGATCCTCTCGGCCGGCGGCGAGACGGAAGAGGTCCTGCGTCTCTTGCCGATCTTGCGGAGTTGGGGCGTGCCGATCATCGCCATGACGTGCCGGGCGGGGTCCACTTTGGCCAAGCAGGCGGACGTGACCCTCTGCTTGGGAGAAATCGAGGAGGCAGGACACCTCCGTTTGGCCCCCAGCGCATCCACCACCGCCATGCTGGCCGTGGGCGATGCCCTGGCCCTGCTCGTCAGCAAACTGCGGGGATTCCGGGCGGAAGACTTTGCACGCTTTCACCCCGGGGGCAGTCTGGGTCTGCGGCTCAGCAAGGTGGAGGACCACATGCGACCGCCGGCCGAGTGCCGCACGGCACCCCAAGACGCCACCGTCCGCGAGGTCGTGGTCGCCACGCGCCGGCCCGGCCGCCGCACCGGCGCCGTGATGCTCGTGGATCGCTCGGGCCGGCTGACCGGGCTGTTCACCGACAGCGACCTGGCTCGAATCCTCGAACGCAAAGACGAGAACGCCCTCGATCGCCCGATCGCGGATTGCATGACGAAAGACCCCATTTGCGTACCCGCCGGCACCTCGATGCCGGAAGCGGTCCGCCTCCTGGCCGAGCGCAAAATCAGTGAGCTGCCGGTCGTGGACGCGGAGCATCGGCCGGTCGGCATGATCGACATCACCGACATCATCGCCCTCTTCCCGGATCATTGGCACGGCGACGACGGGGAGGAAGCCTGCGAGCAAACGTTCCCGCGGGTATGCCCCCGGACCGTCACGGATGCGAGCGAGGCAAGAGAGGCAGGGACCTGACCCCGCCGATCACCGCCTGATTAGCGAGACTTCCATGGACCTCCTGGAACGATGCCGCAAGGTCAAGGTCATCCTGTGCGACGTGGACGGCGTTCTCACGGACGGACGGCTTTTCTTCGACAATCAAGGCATCGAGAGCAAGGCCTTTCACGTCCGCGACGGGATGGCGGTGCAGCTTTGGAGGCGGGCCGGGCGGCGGATGGCCTGGATCACTCAGCGGAGTTCGCGGATCGTGCGGATGCGAGCGGCCGAATTGGGCGTGGACCTTTTGCGGCAAGGCGTGAACGACAAATCCTCGGCGTCACTCGAGGCCCTGGCGGAACTGGGGTATTCGCCCGATCAAGCCGCATATCTGGGCGATGATCTCCCCGACTTGCCCATCCTCCGCGAGGTCGTACTCGGCGCGGCCGTGGCGGACGCCGCGGAAGAAGTCCGCGCCGCGGCGGACTACGTGACGCACGCGCCGGGCGGAGGCGGCGCGCTCCGCGAGCTGGTCGAATTGATTCTCAAGTCCGGCCCGGAATGGGACTCCGTCATTTCCCCATACCAAGGCCGCCGGATACCGACGGGCGAACGATGAAGCGACGGGGGACGAGAGCCGTCATCAGCTTCGCGGCGATCGCCGTTTGCTATACGGCGTACGCACGGCTCGTGGTCCCGCTCATCGAACCGCCGTTCGATCCCGCCGCGCGGAATCTCGGGCAACTGGAACCCCTTTCGGACGTCATCCTCGACGCCCGGCTGGCCGAGCTGGCGCCGCTGTTCCCGCGCCGCACCGAGATGCTGAAGAACGCCAAGCTCCTGGAAAGCGATCAGGTCAAGCTCCTGCTGCAAGATTACCGCAACTTGGGGGACGGTCGGGTTCTCATCCGGCCCTGCGTCCTGGTCATGTATCCCGATCGCGAGACCGCGGCGGGCGGTCCCCGCGGCTCCCGGCAAATCATCATCCTAGAAGCCCCGGAGGGGGCCGTTTTCCAATTCGATCGGCCCTTCCAGTTGGGCGCGGGGCGGATCGGGCGTTTCGTCAGCGGCCAATTGCAGGGGGCCGTGGTCCTGCGCAGCGCGGGAGGCGATCCCGCCGAGGATACGGCCATCCGCGTCACCACCCGAGACGTCACGATCACCGAGCGGCGCATCTGGACGACGCAGCCCGTCGAGTTCTCCTGGGGGCGCCACCGCGGCAGAGGTTCCGGCATGGAGCTGGTCTTCGCCGGGGGCAGCAGCCTATCGCAGGTCACGGATGCGGGATGGCAATCGTTGGGCCTGGAACGGTTCGTCCTGCGCCACGTGGATCGGCTGCATCTGGAAACGCTCGCCTCGGACGACGCTTCCCCGGACTCGCCGGCGACGAAGACCGGCGATGCCCGCCGCATCGTGGAAGCGGCCTGCCGGGGACCGCTCTCCTTCTTTCCGCAACAAGGGACGCTGACGTTGCAGGAGGCCGTGGAGGCGGCATTCACTCGCGGCGACGGCCCGAGCAACCGTTTGCAATGCGGCCTGCTTACCGTGTTTCTCACCAAACCGCCGGCCGACCAGTCCGCGGCCGATCAGGGAACCGGAATGATCGATCAAGGGACCGCAACCCGACCTGCGGCAGGACCGGCGGCATCCGCGGAAGCGTTAAAGTGGCGAATCGAAGGGGCCTTGGCGACGGGAAGCCCGGCCGTGGTGACCCTGGGTCTTTGGAACGCGGAAATCCGCTGCGAGACGCTTCGTTACGACGCGGTGCGGCAACTGGTGGAGGCCGAGGCCGCCGGCGGCGTGGAGTTCACGCGGCCCGGCAGCCGTCTCCGCGCACCCCTCGTCAGCGGTCAATGGACGGACGGTCCCGCAGGTCCGATGCTGACCCGCGGCGTCGCCGAAGGCGGAGGGGATTTTCGCGTGGAACTGCCGGGCAAGGCGGGCGATTTCGTCGCAGGCGCTTGGCGACAACGGCTGTCGGTCGAACGCGAAGGCGACGAGTTTGTGACGTGGATGTCGGGCGATGTGCATGTGGATTCCTCTTGGGGAAACCTCGCCGCCGACGATCTGTGGCTTTGGCTGGGGCGACTCGCCTCGCCCTCGCCCGCCCCCCCGCCGACGGCCCTCCTGCCCGACCTCGCGCCCAAGCGGATGCTGGTTCGCGGGGAGGTCGCGCTGCGATCGCCTCGACTGGATGCCGACGTCTTCGAGCTGCAAGGGTGGTTCGTGCCGCCCCCGCCGAGTCCGCCGGTCGGCGGTTCTCAGGAATCGAGTGGCCCCGGCTCGCCGCCCGCCGCGAATCTGCGGGCGTCCCCGGCGGAGACGGCGGCCCAATCGCACTACAAGACGTCCGGGCGGATTCTTCGCGCCGAGATCGCCTTGGCCCCGGCGACGGCCATCCTCAACGCCGTTTCCATGGACGGCAACGTCCGCATCGAAGAGGACGTCACCCCCTCGCCGCAACTCCTCCCCGTTCGCTTGCGCGGCGAGCACGTGGAATTGACGGACGTTTCCGGGCCGTTTCTCACGTTGTCCATGACGGGCGGCCCCGCCGCCCTGGAGGGCCGCGGCTTCGGTCTCAGCGGAAACCAAATCTTCTTCGAACGATCCAGGAACCTCCTTTCCGTCGCCGGGCCGGGCGGAATGCGGTTGCCGCGGACGGACGGCGCAACGTCCGCCGCGGCCGGTTTCTTCGATCTGGTCTGGGACGAAGGCATGTCCTTCGACGGCCGCATCGTCTCGGTCCGCGGCAACGTTCGCGGCAACTCCCCGCCGCAGCGGATCTCGGCGCGATCGGTCGAGGCCCGGCTGCGCGAGACGATTTTTTTGGGTTCTCTCGACGCCATGCCCAAACCGCAACTGGCGTCCCTCTCGGCGGACGGAAATGTACGCCTGGAAAATGAAGGAAGCGACGAGCAGGGCCGCACGGCACTGGATATCCTCGAGCTGCCGCGGGTGGAACTGGACATGCTTAGCGGCGCGATCGAGTCTCCGGGGCCGGGCCTGCTCCGCACGTTGCGGACGCCCAGCGCCCTGCCCGGCTCGATGCTGCCTATTCCGGGAGGCAGCGGCGGCCCGGTCGCCGGCGCGGCCGAGCCGGCCCCTTCGCCGGCCGCAGGCGGGGCGGCATCGCCGGACGACCCCTCCGCCGGCGTGACCGCCCTCTTCGTCCGCTTCCATCACGCCCTCCGCGGCAATCTGTGGCAGCGCGAGATCACTTGCCTGGGGCGGGTGGCCGTAACCTACGGTTCCGCGCCCTCGTGGGAAGTGACGGAATTGCCGAGCGATCCCGCGCGGCTCGGCCCCTCCGGCATGATCTTGGAATGCCGCGAACTGACCGCGCGGCAAATCCCCGATCCGGCCACCGGCCGGCCGCAATTGGAGCTGGAGGCCGTCGGCAACGTCACGGCGGAGGGCGTCACGTACACCGCCCGCGCCGATCGCGCCGCCTTGAACGAGTCGAAAACGCTGTTGATTCTGGAGGGCGGCGGCCAAACGGCGGCCGAACTGTTTCGGCAAGAGTACGCGGGCGGCCCCGTCCAAAGAACGGCGGCGCGACGCATCTTCTATTGGTACGGCACGCGGACGGTGAAGATCGACGGCGCTCAATCCCTGGAACTGAGCGACTTTTCCACACCCGATCGGTTTTCGCATTGAAGGGACGCCCGCGAGGGCGTCCTCATCGTCCGCTTGCGTGCAGCTTTTCCGAACCCGATCGGTTTTCGCCTTGAAAGAGCCGCCGCCCCGATCAGGCGCGGATCGAACCCGGTTTCAGGGAAGCGTGCGGACGGGAGAACTCCAACGCGACGTTTTTTCTGCCCGTCGCCGGAAGACAACGGAGTTTCAGGGAAGCGTGCGGACGGGGAAAGTCCGACGCGCCTCGCGGGGAGACCGGGCGACCATTCCTCGGGCTACGTTCAATCCGGCCTGGAGGACGGTGTCCTCGCTCGGCGGCGCGGCTTCCTTTGGGTCCGCCGCGGCCGCGCCCCGCCCGTCACCGGTCGCGCGCCAACCGTCCACGGGACGCGCCGCCAGTTGGACAAGCACGTCCGGTTCCACGCCGCGATGGGCGTAGGGCCGGCCTTTGGGTGAATAGAATTTGGCCGTGGTCAGGCGGATGCCCGCCTCCGAATTCGCCAGCGGGAAGATCCCCTGAATCGAACCTTTGCCGTAGCTTCGGGTTCCCACCACGGTGGCCCGGCCGTTCTCTTGCAAGGCCCCGGCAAAAATCTCCGCGGCGCTGGCGCTCTCGCGATCCACCAGGATCACGACCGGCATTGCCCAGCGGGCCGGCCCTTGCGCCGAGTAGGTCAGATTCTCCTGCGGCACGCGACCGCTGGTAGCGACGATGATGCCTTGCGGCAGAAACCGATCCGCAGCCTCCACGGCCGCCGTCAAGAGACCGCCGGGATTCCGCCGCAAATCAATCATCAAGGACTGCATTCCCTGCCGGACCAGCTCGGCGACGGCCTCGTCCATCTCTTTCGGCGTGCCGCGCTGAAAGCTGACCACGCGGAGGAACCCCACGCCCGCCGCCGCATCCAACATATGCACGTCGGTCACGCTGGGGACCTCGACGCTGGCCCGCGCCACGCGGACCGACTTCCACGATCCGCAGCGCGTTCGGACCGTCAACTCGACGACGCTCCCCTCCGGGCCTTGCAGCATGTTCGCGGCCTGGTCGGTGGAGACTTGATCCACAGGCTTGCCGTCCACCGCGGTGATGCGGTCCCCCTCTTGGATGCCCGCCTGCTCGGCGGGACTCCGCGGAATGACCCTTACGATCAAGAGCGAGCCGCCGTCCGCCTTCAACTCCACGCCCAGCCCCACGAAGCGCCCCTCGATCTGCGAATAGACTTCCGCAAGCTGGGCCGGCGTGAGATAGGCGGAATAGACGTCCAACGAGTTCGTGGCGCCGCACAGGTATTCCAAAACCGCGGCCGAAACCGGCAAACCGATCCGCCGATGCAGCCAGCGGGCGACCTGTGCCACGACCTCGCGTGCCTCCGCCCGATTACAAACCCAGTCCATGGACGCCGCCTGCCGCAATTCGCCGGCCAAGGCGATCGCCGCGCCGGGCTCCAGTTTGACGCCGTTGCTGGACAGGAACTTCGGCTCCAGCAGGGCCAGCTCCAATTCGTGCGTGCCTTGCTCCAAGAGATACCGCCACCGGGGCGATTCCACATAGTGCGATTGGATTTTCAGCAGCACTTCATCATACAAACTCAGGGCGGCGGTCTCGTCGATGCGGCCCACGAGCGACAAAAAGGACGGATCGCTGTAGCGCCTGGCCACGTCGTGCCGCAACCGCACCTCATGGAAGCGGCTTTGCAAAACGGGGCTTTCGGGGAAATCGCGGAGGGCTTCCTCGTAGATCCCCAACGCTTCGCCCCAGCGCGACTGCCGCTCCAATCGCAGTCCCCGGTCGATGGCCGACCGTACTTCCGGAGGCTCACTCTCATCGAGCCACGGAACCGGCGACGGCGGCGAGGAAAGGGCCGGGGCCGTCAAGCCGTCGGAGGAAAAAAGCGGCGGGAGCGGCGGCAACGCCCCCTCCTGCCCCGTTACCGGCAAACCGCGACTCAACAGCAACCAAACGGCGATCGCGGCCCAAAACCGCGTCCCTCCGATTCCCCTCCCGGCCGCGGAGCGATTGCCTTGCATCACGGTGTCGAATCCTTTGAAGTCACGGCGATGGATTTGGGATCAACATCCCGCTGAATCATGCCGTTCAACCATCCCGTTGAATCATGCCGCTGAATCGAGTTCGGTGCGCGGGGGACGCCGGCGGCCGGGAATACCGACCCCGGCGGTCGGCGATCCGCGCGGCCCGTGCTCGCGGGCACCGTCGCCCACGAGTCAAGCGCGATCCGGGGACCGTGTGCACTACCCCCTTCGGAATATAGCCCACGGTTTGGAGCCGGTC
>JAAZNR010000268.1 GCA_012798155.1 Thermogutta sp.
GCTCTTCCCGCAATTTCAATCTAGCAGTAGCCCCAAAGTTCCTCAAGCGCCGGCGAAGGCCGATCGTTCCGCAAGACGAAACCGCTTGACATTTCCGCGCGGCGGCTCATAATCCACCGCGTCGTCCTTGAGAATCCCGCATGGGAAAAACGAGGCCCGCCGGCCACGGCGGCGATTCGGAGAAGGTCGGCTTTCGTCCGCATCGCTTCGTGCGTACCATCCGGGATTCGCATTCTCACAATTCGTCTCGGGAGGAACACGCCATGTTCGGTCGGCTTCTTATGTTGGCAACGCTCACCGCGACGGCATTCGCTAACGGCGGCCGGTGCGCAGGCGAGGACCTGTGGACCTTGCCGCGCCTGAGCGACGACCAGGTGCTGGCGGAGAACGGCCTGTGGATCGAAACCCCGCTCGAGCGACGCTTCCATCATTCGAAGCGCGTCATTGTCGCCGAAGCGGAAGGGCCGGGCGTCGTCACCATGCTTCACTTCGCCTTGCCCCAACGCCAAATTGCGGCGGATTCCAACTACCGGCTCGGCCGCGACCTTGTGATCCGCATGTATTGGGACGGTGAGACGGCTCCCAGCGTGGAATGCCCGCTGGTGGACTTCTTCTGCGATCCCGCGGGAGAACGGGAACGCTTGGATACGGCCATGGTGAACAAAAAGCGCGGCTGGAACGCCTATTTCCCCATGCCGTTCCGCAAATTCGCCAAGATCGAGCTGGTCTACGACGGCGAGTTGGAGCCGGGCGAAGAGCTTTGGGCGGCCATGCCGTGCTACAGCTATGTGATGATTCGAAAAACGGCCTCTCTGCCCGAGGATGTCGGCTACTTCCACGCCCAATGGCGGCAGGAGCTGCTGAATCTGGCGGAGCGAGATTACGTCGCGTTGGAGGCCGAAGGCCGAGGCAAGTTCATCGGCTGGAATGTCACGCTGCGTTTGCCCGGCCGCCCCGGTTATCCGGTCGATATGAACGAGAAGTTCTACGTCGACGGCAAGATGACGCCTGTTGTGGAGTTCCAGGGAATCGAGGATTCGTTCGGCTTCAGTTGGGGCTTTCCTCCCGAGGAAAATCTCTTTCCTCGCACCGGCTACTTTCCCTTCCATCAAGACGGGGCCGCAGCCTATCGATTCTTTCTCAGCGACGCCGTCACCTTCACGAAGAGCCTGAAAGTCGCGATCGGCTTCGGCGAGCATGAGCATCCCATGTTTCGCGAGATGTTCGCTCGGCCGGGGAACGAGTTGGAGCTGGCCGGCACCTGCTATTGGTATCAGACGGAGCCGCATGCCGCGTTTCCCCCGCTGCCGGCCGCAAAAGATCGTGCGCCCGTCACACGGGATTGGCGGAATATGGAAAAGCTGCCCACGGATGACGAGCGACGCGCAAGGGGCGTGAAATTGGAGATGCGCTGCGGGCGGCCGGAAAAGGAATTGGTCTTTGCCGAGCCGGGTTACCACGCGGAGGTAATACGCGGATTCTCCTACACAGGCTGGCCCTTTCCCGTGTTCCACACCCGAGCCGATGAAGAGGAGGTTCGAATCGTCTTGCGCGTCCCTCCCCGCTCGGCCGGGCGATTGCGTTTGTACATGATCGACCCCGATCACTTTCAAGGCGGACGCCGACAAGAGGTCTTCGTCGGCGAGCGATCGTTGGGCGTCGTGGCCGATTTCGATCAGGGCAAGTGGCTGGAGGCGACGGTCGATCCCGACGCGACGGCCGAGGGCACCCTTACCATAAGAGTGGCCAATCGCAACCCCAACCCCCAATCGAACGCCGTCGTATCCATCGTCGAATGGGTCGAGATGCCTTGAACTCAGAGGTGAATCACCCAAACGATGCAATGCCCGCCGCATTTCCGGCACGGGTAACGGTTCACGAGGACTGTGTTAATTTTACTTCACAGGATAAGAAGCCGGGCAAACTGGGGTACGTCGCTTTGTGAGTCTGCGTAAGATCGGTAAGCCGGTTTCGGCGATCCTGCGTAGTAAAATTAATGCCGGCGATGAAAGCCGCGACAACGGGATTGCCGCCTTTGGGAGCGAATGGGCGGATACGTTTTTCGGCTCCCATCGCCCCAGCAGAATGAAAGGATGGAAACGCGGAGAACGCAGAGAACGCAGAGTTGCGGCCGCCAATTTCTCCTCCGCGTCCTCTGCGCCCTCTGCGTTTCAAAAAAGTCTCTGCGCCTCCGCGTTCCGATGACAGACCGGGCAGGCGCGTGAACGGGTACCGGCACGGTATGCCGTGCCGTCCGGCTGCGACATGCAAAGCGCTCTCTTCCTTGCGGCGTCCCTCGGCTTTGTGCCAGAATGACGGACGCGGCGGCAGCCGATCAAGAAAGGGTTTGGTGCACGATTCCAGCGTAGAAATCAGACTCCGGACATGTACACCCTGGCTTTGGAGACGACCGACGCCGTTGGCAGCGTCGCCTTGTTTCGAGAAGGCGAATGCCTCGATTGGCGTTGGCTTCCCGATGACCGGCGATCGGCCCAGACCCTGGCGCCGGCCGTCCGCGACCTGCTCCGAGATTTTCGCGTTCGGCCGAATGAAATCGGGTTGGTCGGCGTCTCGGTCGGGCCGGGATCGTTCACCGGCATCCGCATCGGCTTGGTGACGGCCAAGACGTTTGCCTATGCCGTGCGAGCCGCGATCATCGGCATCGATACTCTGGAGGCGATCGCCGCGGGGGTCTCGCCTGATATCTCCCGCGTCGCGGTGATGGCCGATGCCCAGCGCGGCGACATCGTGGGAAAGCTGTTCGAACGGCAAGAGAACGGCACCTGGCCGGCCGCGGAAGCATCTCGGCCGCAAAAACCGCTGGATTGGCTGAGTACGCTGCCGGCATCGGATGGGCTTGTCGTCGCCGGCCCGGGCGCCCTGCGATTCAAGGAGATTCTGGCGGAGCACGGTTATCGGCCGGCCCCGGATGAGCTATGCCGCCCCAAGGCCTTCGATGTGGGACGCCTGGCCTGGACCTATTACGGCCTGGGACGCCGGGACGACCTCTGGAAACTGATGCCGCGGTATTTTCGCCCCAGTTATGCCGAGGAGAAAGCGGCCCCGGCATCCCCCGCCCAATTGTAATGCCGCCGCCCAGGAACGCGGCCGACATGCCGGCCGGAGAGGTCTCAGCTCATTCCACCGGCGGCTTGAACCTCTGCGAAGCCCTCCCGCGCCGCGGCGATGGCGGCATCGATGTCCTCGTCCGAATGCGCCGCCGAGAGGAACATCGCCTCGAATTGGCTGCACGGCAGGTAAACGCCGTAGTCCAGCATGGTGTGGAAGAATCGGGCAAACGCCGCCGTATCGCAGGCCGCGGCCGAGTCCCAGTTCGCCACTGGATGGGGCGTGAAGAATATCGTCATCATCGATCCGCGGCGGCCGATATAGCAGGGAACGCCGGCCTCTTCCGCAGCGGCCCGCACCCCGGCGGCCAATCGCCGGGACATCCGCTCGAGCGTGGAAAACGGGTCGGTCTCGCGGAGGACTTCCAGCGTGGCTATGCCCGCGGCGGTGGCCAGGGGATTTCCGCTCAGCGTGCCGGCCTGGAAGACCTTCCCGGCGGGCAAGATGTGATCCATGATCTCGGCGCGACCGCCGTAGGCCCCGACGGGCAGCCCCCCGCCGATGATCTTTCCCAAGGTGGTCAAGTCCGGCGTGATTCCGTAGAGCGCCTGGGCACCTCCCAGAGCGAGTCGGAAACCGGACATCACTTCATCGAAGATCAGCAGGGCGCCGTACTGCGCGGTGAGATCGCGGAGGGTTTGCAGGAACTCTTGCCTGCCCGGCACGCAGCCCATATTGCCGGCCACAGGCTCCACGATGACGGCGGCGATTTGCTCGCCCAGACGCCCGAACGCCTCGCGGACCTCGTCCGCATCGTTGTAGCGTAGAACCAGGGTATCCTGCGCCACGGCAGGCGGCACGCCGGGGGAACTCGGCACCCCCAGGGTAGCCGCAGAGCTGCCCGCCGCTACCAACAAACTGTCCACGTGCCCGTGATAACAGCCCGCGAACTTCACGATCTTCGACCGGCCCGTATATCCCCGCGCCAGACGCAGGGCGCTCATGACGGCTTCCGTGCCCGAGTTCACCAACCGAACCTTTTCCACGGACGGCACGGTCTCCACGATCAGCTCCGCGAGGCGGGTCTCGGCCTCGGTGGGAGCACCGAAGCTGGTACCCTTTTCCAATGCCTCGCGCAGCGCGGCGACCACCCGGGGATGGCAGTGTCCCAAGATCATCGGCCCCCAAGAGCCGACGTAATCGATGTAGCAATTCCCGTCGATGTCCCACAGATAGGCCCCCTCACCTCGGGCGATGAAGGGCGGCGTACCGCCGACCGCGCCGAATGCCCGAGCCGGACTGTTGACTCCGCCGGGAATCCATCGCTTGGCCCGTTCGAAAGCGGCTAGGCTCTTAGGGCGGTCTCGCATGGGAATCGTATCCTCTCTCGTAGATGACTTTTCCGGAACCAGTTCGTACGGCGGGGTCCAGGGACCGAAATACGGCGGCGTGCGAAGTTTGCGAGATCGCGGCCGAAGAAACAACAACCGCCTCGACTCAAGGGGATCCGCCTTCGCCGCAGCGACCGACCACGGCACGATAGAACTGCTCGGCCGCGGGCGAGGGGAACCGCGCCCGCAGCTCATCCGCCAGCGATCTCGCCGCCGCACAGCGCCGCAGATCGACCATCAGCAGGGCATAGGCCTGGAGCAAATCGGGGCTGGGATTCCCTAAACGATAAGCCCGCGTAAACAGCGTCTCGGCATCTTCCAATTCGCCTGCCTTGTGCAGGGCCAAACCTGCATTGTAGGCGACGCGCGCGTCGCCGGGCATCAGGTCCGCGGCCCGCCGCAGACACTCTGCCGCCTCCGCCAAGCGCGCAGGGTCCTCCGCGATCAGCAAACCGAGGGAAAACCACACGTCGCCCAGCGTGGGGACCTTTTCCAGGATGACGCGAAACTCTCGCTCGGCCTCCGCCGTGCGACCTTGCTGATAGTACAGGCGAGCCAGGTTGTCGCGAATCGGGATATAATCCGGGTTCGCTTCGATTGCCAGCCGGTATTGCCGCTCGGCCTCGTCCCACCGGTTTTGCCGGGCCAACAGCATGGCCAGGTTATTCCGGGCCGGAAGGAAGCCGGGATCCAGCCGCAACGCCGTCTGGTAGGCCGCCTCCGCCTCATCCGATCGCTGGAAGGCATCGTAGAGCAGTGCCAAGTTGACGTGGGCGCCGGGTTGATCTTCGACCAGTTTTTGGGCCGCAACGTACTCCGTCACCAGACGATCCACCACATCCGCGGAGAGCAATTGCCGATCGTTAGGCGCGAATTGCAGCAGCCAAGGAAAGGCCTCCAAGCGGGCCGCGCGGATGGGATCCTCGAAAAGCCCTTTCACGCGAGCGAGCGTGCCCGGGTCGGGCGGCAGATCTTGCAAGGCCCTCGCGGCCGCGATCCGCAACAACGGATCCGCCTCGCGCGTGGAAGCGACGACGCTTCCCAGGGCGGTTTCGGGGGACGCCCGCGATAATATCAACAATCCGCTCGCCCGCACCATGCCGGACAGGTCCTGGCGTCGCACCACGGCGGCCAGGTCCGCGGCGGCAGTCGCATCGCCCTGCTTCCCTGCCGCAAATGCGTAGGCGAAATGATTGCGATCGGGCTTATGACCGTACCACTTTTCGATCCAGTCGGCCGCCCACTGCGGAGACTCCCCTTTCGCCCTATCTTGGTGGCAGAGGTTGCAGGCGTTGGGGATGCCCAAGGAAACCGTGAGGTCGGGGCGCGGCACCCTCAGACTATGATCGCGTCGGGCGTCCACGACCATGTACGTCGTCTCCGCCATGTGGCAGTCCACGCAATGACTGCCCGGCTCCCCCACCTTGGGATGAAAGTGATGCGACGGCGTATCGTAGTTGGCGGGGACGTGACATTGCCCGCACAGCCGATTGTCCACGTAGGGTCTTCGGACTTCTCCCGGTCGCGTCGCCTCCGCGAACTTGATCCGTCCCGCGTGCGGGTCATGGCAGTCCAAGCAACGAACGCCCTTGCGATACATGAGGCTTTGCGTAAACGAGCCGTACTCGTAGTCCTCGTCCAGGATTTGGCCGTCGGGGTAGTAGAGTTGGCCGTCCAAGAACTCCGGCAGGTAATAATCCAGGAAATGATCCCCGCCGACAAAGCCCTCTTTCAGGGGGCGCCGCCGCGCGTGGCAGGGGGCGCAACTATCCACCAGCACGGTGTTGGGAACGCCCTTCAGTTGCGGCAATCCGTAACCTCGCTTGCGATCCCAAAACAGGCTCCACGACTCCGCCAAGCGGACATGCACGCTCGACGGGCCGTGGCAGGTTTCGCAACTGACGTCGATCTCCGACCAGGTGGTGCGGTACGTGTTGCTCGCCACGTCGAAATTCTTCCGCAGATTGGTGGTGTGGCAATCCGCGCACATGTAGTTCCAATTCTGGAGGGAGCCGGTCCAATGCAGAGGATCGCCGTGCGGGATCGGTTCCGAGGGATACAGATGGAACCAGCTCTTGTTTTTGACATCCCAGGCCAGGGGCAGACACTGGATCCGCCCGTCGGGAAACTCCACCAGATACTGTTGCAAAGGATAGACCCCGAAGACGTACTTGACCTCGAAGGCGCGGAGCTTCCCCTCGCGATCGTCCGTTTCGACGAAGAACGTGCCGTCCTTGCGGAACATCCGGCTGCGGACGGCAAAGGCGGGGTGCAACTCGCCGGCCTTGGTCATTTCCGCGGCGATGTCGCGAATGGTTCGATGGGCCGCCGTAATATCGCAAGGGCGCGCGAATTGTTTTTTCCAGTCCGTCTCCTCCCGAATCGTCGCTCGCCGCGATTCCGGAAGCACGGCCGAAATCCGCTGCCGCGACTCGCGCCCGCTGGGATGGCGGATGCCTAGCTCCGGCATCGGCGGCGGTTCGTACTCTTGCAAGGCGACGGCCAACACGGCGTCGGGGATGCGCTCCACGAGACGCCGCAATTCCTCTTCCGGCAGACGCCAAAGCTCGCTGAAGGCGATGTGGAGGAACTCTCGATCGTCGAAGTCGCCGAGAACGGTTTCGGGCGTGGCCCGATCCATGGCCAAATCGTGATCCGA
>JAAZNR010000269.1 GCA_012798155.1 Thermogutta sp.
GGAGCTGGCGCGAAACCTGAAGTTCGCCCGCGTGTGGGGCTCCGCCGTGCACGACGGCACCGTAGTCAAAGGCGACTACGTGCTGCAAGACAAGGACATCGTGGAGCTGCACGTGTAGGCCCCGCGACCCGAATTGAGAGAACGCCGATGCGAGATGTCAGCGTCTAGGCCGGCAATCGGCGAAAAGGGAATGGGAGGTTGAATCGAATCTTACTTGATGACGGTCTTGATGAAGGCTTTGCCAAGATGGTTTTCGATGATCTTCACCGCAGCCGTAGCGCTGAAGGTATGCGTGGTGGCGTGGAAAATCGAAAGCACCAAGTCCTGAAAGCGTTGGTCGTCCTCAAGATATTCGACGACAAGTCCGTGCGTCTCGCATTCACTGCGAGGGATGTGGCGTCCATGGCTGCGGAAATTGCTGTGATTCGACAACCACTGCGCGATCTCCGAAGCGCGTTTCCGGGCCTCGTTGGGTGACAAGTTCCTGAACATGTAGGCACTGAGCCAGATTCGGACCAACTCCGTTGACATATCGGAAGCGTTTTGGCACTGAACCAGCAGATCGGGACCGTACTGGTTCAGCATCGGCAACCATGCGCCCAAGTTGGCGGGATCCCGGCACTCCTGCTTCGCCATCTCGAATTGCTCCAAAATGGCTTGAGCCGGCACCATGCGTTGGCCTAGCGGGGTCGTGAGGGAGATTTGGGGGTCGATGGGACCGAGAAAGGAGTGTTTACCCAAGACAATCGTGTCGGCCGCGCATGCGATCATCGTGGCCGCCGACATCGCCAATTGTGGAACGATGACTCGGATATTGGAAAACTTGGATCGCAGATAGATCACCATTGCCTCCGCGGCTTCCAGAGACCCGCCGGGGCTGTGGAGAATGAGGTCCAGCTCAGGCTCCTTCAGGCCGTGGAGCACTTCCATGATTCCCTGCACGTCCTCGTCCACAATGCTGATGAGGTCCGGCGAAATATCCGGATCGTGCTGGGTCCATTTCGTCGCGTACAGGACCACGGCCCGATTCGTGAAGTGCTTGAGCGAGGCAAGATAGCGACGCCGAACGGCGTCGAATTGAGGCGGTCCATCGCCGATCCGGGATTGGACCAGTTCGTCGAGAATCCCGCTCCAGGTGGGCACGGGCGAAACCTCTCACTCGCACGGGAAAGTCCGATCCGAGGAGTCGGAAGCTACGCTGACGCGGGGAATGGCGCGGTTATGCCGGTGGATGCGGGCAATGGCTTCATAGGGCTTCCATTGCTGGTATAGCTGCATGACCTCCTGAATGCCGGGCTGTTTGCACGCAGCGGCGATCAGGGCGGCCAATTCCTCCTCCGGCGGGATATTGGCTTTCCCCGGCGACGAAGTTGCTTGGGACATCTCCTCCCTCTCCTTCAAGGTCGCTCATTCCGGCGGTCGTTTGTGCCCACATAAGCTCTTCTTGCCCCTCGGCTCGCCATGACTCGGCCTCTCGCACGGCGAGGACGAAGGCCCCGGCCTCGCGTCGCAGGGAACCTGGCTCATCTTCACCCAAGTTTATTGTATTTATTGTACCACGTGTGACGCGAGATGCTACCCGAATGCCGACCGCTAGTCCACAACCGGGTACATGATGTCGTCGCGTAGCGACGCCCCCAGACGCGTCTCTTCGCGGCGCCTCCACCGCCGGCTTACGCCGGCGGCTCATGGAACGGATGCAGAACGAAAACGTCATGCACAACGCGCCGGCGCGAGCCGCTAGCGTGAGCTAGCGGTGGAGCGCTACCCAAGATTCAAGTTTTTCACGCAGGCGGATGGCTGGGGTCGGCCGGGTGGCTGGGGTCGGAGCGGAGCGACGCCCCCAGACGCCCGTTTTCGCATCGCTTCCACCACCGGCTTACGCCGGTGGCTCGAGTTGCCGGATCGAACTTCGGACATGCGGAGTGGGTACGCGCCTTGGGCGAGGATCCCGCGGTGGCCTTCTCCGGTTCGCCCGACTAGACTTACAGTTGGGTGCGTCCGCGGGGCGGGCGGCGCCTTGGTAGTGCGGATGCGTCCGGTCGGTCCGTGACGTTCCGCGGGTTGCGGCGTTCAGCGAGCGGTGGGTTGATGGCGAAAGACGGTGACGCGGGCGAATTCGGCGGCATGCCCGATCTGGCCGGGCGGCGAATCGGGGACTTCGACATCCTCCGCCGCATCGGGGTCGGCGCCATGGCCGAGGTCTATCAGGCCGAGCAGTTGTCGCTCAAGCGGCAGGTGGCGCTGAAGATTCTGCGGCCGGAATTGGCGCGGGACCCGACCTACGTGCGGCGATTCCGCCGCGAGGCCCAGGCCGTGGCCCGACTGGTCCATCCCAACATCGTGCAGATCTTCGAGGTCGGCAACCGGGACGACCTGCACTACATCGCGGTGGAATACGTGCCGGGATTGAACCTGCGGCAATGGCTGCAAAAGAACGGTCCGCCGGACTTGCGTACCGCCCTGATCATCATGCGCCAGGCGGCGGCGGCCCTGGCCAAGGCGGCGGAGCACGGCATCGTCCACCGCGACATCAAGCCGGAGAACATCCTCATCACGCAGGCCCTGGAGGTCAAGGTGGCGGACTTCGGCCTGGCACGCCTGCGGTCCGGCGAAGAGGGGGTGGAGCTGACGCGGGTGGGGATGACGATGGGCACGCCGCTGTACATGAGTCCCGAGCAGATCGAAGGCCGCCCCCTCGACGCCCGCAGCGACATCTATTCCCTCGGCGTGACCTGCTACCACATGCTGGCGGGCGAGCCGCCGTTTCGGGGCGACACGCCGCTGGCGGTGGCCGTGCAGCACCTCAAAAAGAACCCCGACCCGCTGGAGAATCATCGGCCTGATCTGCCGCCGGTCCTGTGCCGCACCGTCCACCAGATGATGGCCAAGACGCCGGAGCGGCGATTCGCCTCCCCCAAGGCCCTGCTCTCGCAATTGCGGCGCATCTACGCCGAGCATGTGGCCGACGATTGGCCCGGCTCCCTCCCCGAGCTGGAGACCGCCGAATACGCGACCGTCGCTTCGACCAAGGCCCTGGGCGAGCTGGATCAAGCCATGCGGCTGACGCGGCGGCGGCGGCAACGCTTCCTGCTGATCTGGTCGCCGATCTGGGCGGCGGCGTTGGCGGGCGGGCTGCTGCTGGGTTACTACCGCACGCACGAGCCGCCCCTCTTGGCCCAGACGCAAACCGCCTCCCTCGACGTGCCGCGGCAGGAAACGGTCCTGGGGCAGCTCCTCTACGCCAACCAAGTCGGCACGGAGAAGGCTTGGCGGGCGGTCATCGAGTATTTCCCCGAGAAATCGTTCTGGACCTCCCAGGCCAAGATGCGGCTGGCCCAAATCTACCTCCGCGAGGACCGGCTCGACGACGCCCTGGCGGTGTTCGACGATTTGGCCGCCTCCGACGACACCGAGCTGGAGCAAAAGGCCTTCGGTCTGGCCGGCCGGGTGGGCGTGCTGACGCTCAAGAACCGTTACCGCCAAGCCTCCGAGGCCCTCAACCTGCTGTGGCCGATCCGCGATCACCTCCA
>JAAZNR010000270.1 GCA_012798155.1 Thermogutta sp.
AGACGACAATCGCGCCGAGGCGGCCGGCTTCTACCTCCGATTCGCTCAGATGTGGCTGGAGGGGGCGGGCGGCGTGGAGGCGTGGCGACTGGGGGCCTTGACCGATCTGGAAACCTTGCCCGACTACGAACAGGGTTGGGGCTATTGGGGCGGGACCCGCGGCGCCCCCGTCGATGAAGACGGCAAGCCGATCTTCTACACCGTGCCCAAGACGTTCGCCGAGGCCGCCAACGACGGGCAGCGGTGGCGTTGGTGCCTCAACCAGGCCAAGGAGATCGATCCTTCCCTGGCCGATCAAATCGACTTCCAATTCGCCGACTTCCTCTGGTCGCAATTCGGCGTGCAGACGATGGCCGACTACGGCTGGTTCTTCGGCCGGCTGGAGGCGGAGGAGCGGCCGTCGGGAGAGGCGGGGACTTGGGCCTTGCACCTCTTGAGCGAAGACGAGACCATGGCCCGGCTGGCCGACGGCATCAAACGCTTCCCCCTGCCGGAGGAATTCAACTACATCCGCATCTGGCGGAGGTTGGCCGACAAGGAGGGCGGGCTGCAAGTGCAGGCCCTGGATCGGCTGGCCGGCGTCTTCGAGAATCGCCGCCAGTATCCCAAGGCGGCGGAGATGCTGGGGCGGGCCGTCGCGCTCACGGTGGGCGACCCCCAGCGGCCCTTTCGCGAGCGGCTCCAGCAGATCGTGGGAAATTGGGGTCGCTTCGAACCGGTGGGAGCGCAACCCGCCGGACGCGGCCCCACCGTCGAGTACCGCTTCCGCAACGGGAAAAAGGTCACCTTCACGGCTCATGAAATCCTGCTCGATAAGCTCTTGACCGACGTCAAGGCCTATCTCAAGTCCTCGCCCGCCGAATTGGATTGGGAAAAGTTCGACATCTCGAACCTCGGCTATCGCCTGGTCGAGAAGTCCCAAACGCGGTACCTGGGGCCCCAGGTCGCGCAATGGTCGATGGAGCTGACGCCGCGGCCGAATTACTTCGACGATCGCGTGACGGTGACCACACCGCTGCAAAAGGCCGGGGTGTACCTGCTCCGCGCCGACATGGACGGCGGCAACATGTGCTTTGTGATCCTTTGGGTCGCGGACACGGTCATCGCCAAGAAGCCCTTGGACGGCTCAAAAGTCTGGCTGTACGTCGGCGACGCGGTGACGGGCAAGCCGATTCCCAAGGCCGACGTCGAGTTTTTCGGCTGGCAGCAGGAGAGGCGGAATAACGCTGCGCGGCCGCGCGTGATCAGCAAGAACTTCGCCGAGTTCAGCGACGGCGACGGGCAACTGGTTCTGGGTCGAGACCGCCTGCCGCAGGACTACCAGTGGCTGATCGTTGCCCGCACGCAGGACGGCCGGCTGGCCCACCTGGGATTCACCGGCATCTGGTTCGGCGATCGCTACGATGCCCAGTATCAAGCGATCAAGACGTACCTGGTGACCGATCGGCCGATCTATCGTCCCGCGCAAAAGGTGTTCTACAAGTTCTGGGTCCGCCGGGCGCAGTACGACATGCCGGAGACGTCGGATTTCGCGGGCACGGACGTGTTGATCCGCCTGATGGGTCCCCGCGGCGACAAGCTGTGGGAGCGGACCGCCAAGGCCGATGAGTTCGGCGGCGTGGAGGGCGAATGGGAGATTCCGGCCGACGCGGGGCTGGGCGTTTATCGGTTCGCGGTGCAACTGCCGGACGGCCGGAACGTCGGCGGCGGGGCCTTCCGCGTGGAGGAATACAAGAAGCCGGAGTTCGAGGTCACCGTCAAGGCCCCGGAAAAGCCCGTCGCTCTGGGAGAGAAGGTCACCGCCGCCATCGAGGCCCGCTATTACTTCGGCTCACCCGTCACCGAGGCCAAGGTCAAATACAAGATCGAGCGGACGGGCTACACGGAGAGCTGGTATCCGCCGCGGCCGTTCGATTGGTTGTACGAGCCGGGCTACTGGTGGTTTGCCTACGACTACGACTGGTATCCCGGCTGGCGGTCGTGGGGATGCCTCCGCCCCAGCCCGTTCTGGTGGCCGCGGAGCCCGCAACCCCCGGAACTGGTGGCCGAGCAAGAGGTCGCCGTGGGACCGGACGGCAAGGTCGAGGTGACGATCGACACCGCACTGGCCAAACTCCTGCACCCCGACCAGGACCATCGTTACCGAATCACGGCCGAGGTCACGGATCAGTCCCGCCGCACGATCGTGGGGACGGGCGAGGTGATCGTCACGCGGCAGCCCTTCAAGGTGTATCTGTGGGTCGACCGCGGCTACTACCGGACGGGCGACGTGGTGAGGGTGGAGGCCTCCGCCCGCACGCCTGACGGAAACCCCGTCGCCGGCAAGGGCGAACTGACGCTCTACAAGATTCGCTATCAGGACGGCAAGCCGGTCGAGACGGCGGTCCGCGCCTGGGAAATGGCGACCGGCGAGGAAGGCCGGGCCTCCCTGCAAATCCGCGCCGCGGAGCCGGGACAATACCGCCTCTCGCTCAAGCTCGACGACGGCCGGGGACACGAAATCGAGGGCGGCTACGTCTTCACCATCATCGGCCCGGCCATGGCCGGCGGCGACGACTTCCGCTTCAACGAGATCGAGCTGATCCCCGACAAGCCGGAGTATCAGCCCGGCGAGACCGTCCAGCTTCAGGTCAACACCGATCGCCGCGATTCCGTGGTGATGCTCTTCGTGCGGCCGAGCAACGGCGTGTATCTCCCGCCGGTCATCCTGCGATTGGAGGGCAAGACGGCCGTCTTCCCCATCCCGGTGACCATGAAGGACATGCCGAACTTTTTCGTCGAGGCGGTCACGGTCTCCGACGGCAAGCTGTTCAGCGAGGTCCGCGAGATCGTGGTTCCCCCGGAAAAACGCGTATTCAATGTGGAGGTCCAACCTTCCAAGACGGAATACCTGCCGGGTGAGAAGGCGAGCGTCAAGCTCAAACTGACGGACCTGGCCGGCCAACCGCTCTCGGGATCGACCATCGTGGCGATCTACGACAAGTCGGTGGAATACATCTCCGGCGGGAGCAACGTCCCGGAGATCAGGTCCTTCTTCTGGAAGTGGCGGCGCCGTCATCACCCGCAGACCGAACATTCCTTGGACCGCGGGTCCTGGAACATTGTGCCGCCGAATAGGCCGGGCATGAACGATCTGGGAGTCTTCGGCGCCGGCGTGGTGGAGGAGGTTGCATCGCAACGGGCCGAAGCGCTCGCGACCAACGGCATGGAGGAGCGGAGCGGGATGATCCGGTTCTTTGGCGGGGGGATGGGAGGCATGGCCCCCAGGTGGAGAGCGATGGCCGCCCCCGCTCCCATGGCCGCGGCCATGGCCGACGGCGCCATGGATCAATCCCTCCGCAAGGGCGATCGCGAGGCCCTCAGCGCCGCCGAAGAACCACCGGCGGAGTCCGTCGAGCCTACCGTCCGCTCGGAGTTCGCGGATACGGCGTTGTGGGTCGGTACGCTTAACACGGCGGCCGACGGTACCGCCGAGGTCTCCCTCGATATGCCGGAGAACCTGACCACGTGGCGGGTCAAGGTCTGGGCCATGGGCCACGGCACCCGGGTGGGCGAGGCCGCCGCCGACGTGGTGACCCGCAAAAACCTCATCCTCCGCCTCCAGGCCCCGCGGTTCTTCGTGCAAACCGATGAGGTCGTGCTCTCCGCCAACGTGCACAACTATCTCAAGTCGGCCAAGTCCGTGGAG
>JAAZNR010000271.1 GCA_012798155.1 Thermogutta sp.
CCGAGTCGAATCTTGGCGGGCACGGAATCGACGGGCGGATGCCAGAGGTGAAAGGTGTGCGTCTGTCGCCGGATGGAATAGACCCGGACGCCGCGTTGATGCAGGCGGACGCCCACGTCGTCGTCCTCGCAGCCCCAGCCGTTGTAGTTTTCGTCGAAGCCGTTGATCGCCTCGATATCCCGCCGCCAGGCCGAGAAGTTCAGGCCTATCACTCGCGGCTTGGTGGGGTGCCGCAAGCGGTGGTAGAACAGGGCCTTCCAGTGGGCGATGCGGAGTCGCCGGCGATCCGCCGGGGGGACGCGCCGCGCGAACGCGCCGGATCGCACGTCTTCCTCGCCGCACGCCTCGCTTGCCGCGCGGTCCCAGCGTATCGCGTCCGTGGTCAGCGCCAAACCGGGGCGGCGGAGGCGGAAATGAACGGCCAAGTGGTCGGGCGGGATCAGGCAATCGCCGTCCAAAAACAAGACGTAGGGCGCCGTGGAGAGGGCGAAACCCTCGTTGCGAGTCAGAGCGGGCCGGAAGCCTCGGTGAGGGTGCGTGTGGAACCGGACGGGCCTGCCCGTCTCGCGCCGGAACCGCTCCACCACCTCGGCGGTCTCGTCCTGCGAGCCGTCGTCGGCCACGATCAGCTCGGTCTTGTAGGGAAAGTCCCGTTGTGCGGCCGCGGCCAAGAGGCACAGCCGCAGATTCCGCGGCCGCTGGTAGGTGCAAATGATGATCGAGACGTCGGGCCGGGCCATGATCGCGGATAGGGAGGGGTCTCAAGACGACGACGATAGATCTCGGCCGCGTCGCACCGACCCGGCCGGCATCTTGCTCGGCCGCGCTCCGCAGGGAAGACGGGGCGACTGGGGGCTCCGCTCCGCTTCGACCCCAGCCACCCGGCCGACCGGCGGCAGCAAGCACACGCAAGCGGTTAGGCGACGCGTGACCGCAGGATAACGGGAACGGCGAAATCGCACAACTCCACTACGGTAGGGTTGGGACCCGAGCGTGGGCCGCGGGGACATTCCCGAGCCGCCGGCGTAAGCTGGTGGTGGAAGCGCCGCGAAGGGGGCGACTGGGGGCTCCGCTCCGCTTCGACCCCAGCCACCCGGCCGCGGGGACATTCCCGAGCCACCAGCGTAAGCTGGTGGTGTTATCCCAACACGATTCACGAGCCGCCGGCGTAAGCCGGCGGTGGCCGGGTCCTCGCCTCAGCGCGATCCTCGGCCGTCAGCCCGAGGTGGAGAAAGCACAAACCTGGGGCTATCATGAGTTGACAATCTGCGAGAATTGGGCAGACTTACTTGGGGGAATAGTATTCTTGCTTGGGGGGAGAGTCTTGAAATCGGCGTTGCCGAGTCGGCTTCCGCCGCGGCGTGACCGTCCCGCCGAACGGGGAGGCACCGTATGATTGGTGGAACCGCGTTGAATCACCGCGATAGCGGGCCGAGGTCGTTTTCGAGCCTGGCCGGCCTGCGTGCCGCTTTCGCCCGACACTTTGGGGATGCCTGCGATGAGCCAAAACAAGAACAACGATGAGCAGATCTTTGCCCTCTTTCGCCAGGAGCTTTCCACGGCGATCGTGGGCGAGGTGCTGGATCAATTTGGACTGGGGGCGCAATTCCTTCCCAATGCGATTCGCCCGTTGGATATGCGGATGACGATCGTCGGCCGGGCCATGCCCGTCCTGTTCGCCGACTGCTTCGAGACCTTCTCGCCCAGCGGGCTGAATCCGGTCTTCGCCAAGCCCTTCGGCTTGATGCTGGAGGCCCTGGACGACCTCCGGCCGGGCGAGGTCTTCTTGGCCACCGGCGGACGCAATCACCTGGCGATGTGGAGCGAATTGATGACGCTGCGGGCACAACGGTTGCACGCCGCCGGGGCCTTGGTGGACGGTTGCGTGCGAGACACGGCCGCCCTCCTCCGCATGAATTTCCCCGTCTTCTGCCGCGGTTCGTTCGCCCAAGACCAGCGGATCCGGGGTAAAGTCGTGGACTTCCGCGCCACGGTCGAAATCGGCACCGTCCGAGTCCGTCCCGGCGACCTAGTATTCGGGGACCACGAGGGCGTCTGCCTTATCCCGCAGGGGGCCGAAACCGACGTCGCCCAAGCGGCCCTGGAACGGGCGAGAAAACGCTCCGACGTCCGCCGGGAGTTGGAGATGGGGACCTCCGCCGTCGAGATTTTCGCCAGACACAATATGATCTGATGATGGGACGTACTTCTAACAGCTCACGCCGTACCACCTGTTGTGGCATAATACCTAACCCTTCGCGGGGGACCCGGCCACAAAATCTCACGGCCGGGTATAATGGTGGTTCAGTTTCGTGTGATCGGGCGGCGCCGTGCCGAGGCATTCCGCAACCAATGGGCCGAGGGCATTCCGCAAGGGAGGCGGTCGTAGCCGAGGGGGCGGGATATCTCGGGCCGTGCGGTGGAGGCCCTTGCCGAGTCGCCTGGAATTGGGTCATTCCGGATAGAGGTTCCATCTTCCATGCCGCTGTACGAAATCGAGACCGAGTATCACATCCTCATCACTTGGGCGGAGAGCGAGGACGCCGCCCGAGAGGTGGTGCAGTCGAGTTATCCCCGCGAAAAGCTGCTCCGCCTGGCCAAGCGGCCGCGAAACACCTGGGTCATTTCCAAGGCCGCCTTGGGGCTGGGGTTGGGCGAGAGGACGGACCCCTGCAACGTCGCCCGCGACTGCCTGGCCCGCGCCGCCGGCGACAAAATCCACGCCATCCGGCTCTACATGCAAGAGACCGGCGTGGACCTGGAACGGGCGAAAAAGGTCATCGAGTCCAACATGGTGATGGGCTGGTAAGGGTCCGCGTTCGCCGCCTCGCGCTCACCCCCTGCGGGGATGCCGAGGGGAAACCTCGGCTTGACGCCTCCCGCGGCGGGCGATATCCTGCCGCCCTTCCGTTTCTCGCGTGGTATCTTCGACGAGTACCCGCCTTGCGGGCGTGACCCCCCGGCAACGGCTCTCCGGCTTCTCTCCCCACGATTGGGGCATTTTTCCCTGGGAAATTCCCATGTCTTGGCCGCGTGTCCTTCCCATCCTCTTGCTGATCGGCTCCAACATCTTCATGACCTACGCCTGGTACGGTCATCTGAAGGACCTCAAGCACGCA
>JAAZNR010000272.1 GCA_012798155.1 Thermogutta sp.
CGCCTTGGCCAAGCAGTTCCAGGGGTTCTGCGCCGAGGTGGTGATGGACGACGCCGCGCGGGGGCGAGGCGATGCGGCTTGCCGTGCCGTGGTGGACGGATCGACCGTTTGGCGAACCGACTCGCTACGGTCGGCAATTGCCCCCGCCGCCGTCAACCTCGACGTGTCGGACGCGGAGCGTTTGGATTTGATCGTCGAGTTCGGTCCCCGTGCCGACGAACTGGATTACGTGGACTGGCTCAATGCGCGCTTGATCCGGTGAACGCGCGCGGTTGATCCGCAAATTACCCCGGCGGGCGAGCCGTCGCGCGGCGGAGGATCGAGGGCTTTCCTGTTGCCTGACCGCCGGATGCGAAATGCGATCAGCCGCCCGCGGATCGGTCGTCGGACCGGGACGCCGCAGTTCACGCTCCGAACTTGGCAAGCCTGCCGGCGTGGGCGAGGGCCAGAGGCATCAAATAGACGGCCTCGAAGTGCCCCAGTCCCCCTTGGAGGCACGCCTTTTCGCTGAAGGCCTCGGCCGTGTCGGGTCGGCAGGTATCCGCGACCAGCAGCGTCGGCACGGGATGCCAACTGTGGCTCTTCATTTTGGCGGGCGTGCTGTGATCCCCGGTGACGATGAGGACGTCGGGCCGCAATGCCTCGACGCGCGGAAAGACGGCGTCGAACGCCTCGATCATCTTGACCTTGGCGTCAAAGTCGCCGTCTTCGCCGCGGCTGTCCGTGTATTTGAAATGGACGAAGAAGAAATTGTAGTCGGTCTCTTTCCAGGCCTTCTCCAGGACTTCAATCTCTTCTTCGAGGGTGGCCGGCTTTCCCAGCAAGTCCATGCCCACCAGGCCGGCCAGGCCCTTATACATCGGGTAGACCGCGACGGCCGCCGCCTTCAGGCCGTAGGCTTCCCGGTAGCCGGGGAGGTGAGGCCGCTTGGCGAAACCGCGCATGGTCAGCCCATTGGCCTTGCTTTGGGCGGCCAGAATCTTCCTCGCCTGAGCTACGAACTCTTTGGCGATCTCGGCGGTCCTGCGCGAGGCCTCGTCATGCGGGACGGGGTCCAGAGGCGGTTTTCCCACGACCTGCGGATCGGTGTCGCCGACGTTGGCCCCCAATCCTGCCCCGCGAAACACGACCACGAAACGGTGCTCCTTCACCGGTTCCACGAAGATTTCGACGCCGGGGATGCGGATGGCACGCAGGGTGGCGACCAGGGCGGCGCTCTCTTCGCTGGGGATACGGCCTGCTCGGCGATCCGTGATCTTGCCCTCGGCGTCCAGCGTACAGAAGTTGCAGCGAATGGCGACGTCGTCGGGGCCGACGGCAAAGCCGATGCCGGCGGCCTCCAGCACGCCGCGGCCGATCACGTAGCGGAGCGGATCGTAGCCGAACAGGCCCAGGTGTCCCGGACCGCTTCCCGGCGTGATGCCCGGCTTGATGGGCGTCATCAATCCGCAGACTCCCCGTTGGGCGAGACGATCCAGATTGGGCGTTTGCGCGGCTTCCAGTTCGGTCGGTCCGCCGGGCGTGAGGGGGAGGCCGCCCAAGCCGTCGGCCACCATCATCACGATGCGACCGCCGCGTTCTTCCTTCAACTCCGCTACGACTTCTTGGATGTTCATGGGGGAAGCTCTCCGTAAGATGCCCGGGCGTCGGCCCCTTCGCGGCCGCGGCGGCTTTCGGAGCCGAAATCGCCGCCTCAAGCCTAACCTCATTTAATCTTGGCTTTTCGCGAGTCGGCTCACAAGGGGCGGGCGGGCCTCGCGATCCGCGGCCTTTTCTTTTCCCGGCAAGGCGGCAAGAATGATCAGTTCCTTGCCGGAAAGCGAATCCTTGCCGGAAGGCGAACTTCGCGGAACACGCGAGGTGATGGTCACGGCTGCGGCTTGCGTAACTGTTGACGGGGACTGTCCCCTTGGGGCGTGAATGGGCGGGGTGTGTTTTCGGCCGGCAACGGCCCGGAAGACGGACCTGCCGCCGGCCCGTGAACGGCGTTGAGGAAGGAAAAGATAACAACGCAGAGACAAAAAGCATAAAGATGGAAACGCAGAGCACGCAGAGCACGCAGAGAAAACAGGGTTGGGGCTGTAGCAATTCTTCTTCCTCTGTGCCCTCCGCGCCCTCTGCGTTTCAATGAGAACCTCTGCGCCTCCGCGTTTCGAAGACAGACCGGATAGGCCCGTGAACGGCTACGAGTTTGAGAAAGGAACGATGATCCGATGAAGCGTGCCAAAATTTCCATCATTGGGGCGGGAAACGTCGGGGCCTCCACGGCCCATTGGTGTGCGTCCTTGGAATTGGGCGATATCGTCCTCTTGGATGTCCCGGAGGCGGGCGACATGCCCAAGGGCAAGGCCCTGGACCTGATGCAAGCCTCTCCCATCATGGGATTCGACGCCGATATCCGAGGCACCGTCGATTACGCGGACACCGCGAACAGCGACATCGTGGTAATCACGGCGGGAATCCCGCGCAAGCCCGGCATGAGCCGAGATGACTTGCTGGGCACAAACGCCAAGATCGTGGGCGGGGTGGCCGAACAAATCAAAAAGACCAGCCCTCACGCCGTCATCATCGTGGTCAGCAATCCCTTGGACGCCATGGTGCAACGGGTCTGGCAGGTCACCAGCTTTCCGCCGTACCGCGTCATGGGCCAGGCCGGAGTCTTGGATACCGCCAGGTTTCGGACCTTCGTCGCGATGGAGCTGGGGGTCAGCGTGGAGGACGTCTCGGCCATGCTGCTAGGCGGGCATGGCGACACCATGGTGCCGCTGGCCAGTTGCAGCTCGGTGGGAGGGATTCCTTTGACGCAATTGCTCTCCCAGGAAAAGCTGGACGCGATCACGCAGCGAACGCGCGACGGCGGGGCCGAGATCGTGAAGCTGCTCCAAAAGGGGAGCGCCTACTTCGCCCCCGCCGCCGCCGTGGCGCAAATGGTGGAGGCCGTCGTGAAAGACAAGAAGCGTCTCCTCCCCTGCGCCGCGTATTGCGATCGGGAGTACGGAGTGGGAGGGTACTACATCGGCGTGCCCGTCGTTCTCGGAAAAGAAGGCGTGGAGAAAATCATCGAGTTGGCGCTGCTGCCCGACGAGGAAGCCGCATTCCGCAAGAGCGTCGAGGCGGTCAAAGGGTTGGTGCAAACCATGAACAAACTGGTCCGCGCGTAAGGAACGACTCGATCTTGGGACTGCGAGCACGGGAAGAGGTCGAAGCAGCGTGCACTGACGGCAGTGCAAGCAAGCGGTCCGTGGTTGGATCGAGAGGCGGCGGCATGCTTTTGCCGGTCCTTGCCGCTCGGGGTTGGGGGAACGGCTCGAGGTTGGGCGAACGGCGCGAAAACTCCCGCCGACGGGACGCCGGCCGACGCCGCATCGTTTGTGGCAGGCCGAAAAAGCCTTCCGCATCCGGCCGGGCGCGGCGTGAATTTTGCTACCTGCTTTGATGCCGCAAGTACGGTTGACAGATCCGAGGGGCCTGGGGTACAGTCTTGGATGCTCGGCCCCGGCCGACCCGCCGGCGGACCGAACGGCGAGCGTGAGTCTCTAGTTGAAGCGTTCCTAATCGTTGCTTCAGGCATCGAGTCGCGGTTGGCGGAATGCCGGATATGTTCGAGCCGCGCGGCTGTTTTAGCCCGCTCGGTATTGGCTTTTAGGGATCGGGAAGCGAACCTGTCCATGGATCGTCGCGCAGTGTCCAAGTCGTCCGCGGAGACTTTCTCAAAACCTTTGTTCACGGAAGATTCCGATCCCGCGAGAGAGCGATGGTCTCCGGCGGGACACAACGCGCGGACGGTTCTGGCACCGCTCCATTACGAGCCGAATTACGCTTATCCGCTATTGATTTGGTTGCATGGGCCCGGCGGCTGCGATGAACGGCAATTGCTGTACGTCATGCCCCTGGTCAGCCTGCAAAACTTCGTCGCGGTGGCGCCGCGCGGTATTGCCGTAAACGGCGAGGATACCGGCTGGGATTGGCCCCAAACGGAAGAGTGCATCGAGGAAGCGGAGCGCCGCGTGGAAGACGTCATCAGCACTTCCTTGCGGCGTTTTCGCATCGCGCGGCATCGGGTGTTCATCGCCGGCTTCGGTGCCGGCGGAACAATGGCCTTGCGCTTGGCATGGCGACATCCTCGGCGGTTCGCGGGGGCGATTTCCCTGTGCGGGCCTGCTCCTCGAGGGATGCGGCCATTGGCCGACTACTTCGGCGTCCGCGAGGTGCCCGTGCTGATTTCCGTGGGACGCGACGACGATCAGTACACGCCCGCCCAGGCCTGCGGAGATTTGCGATTCCTGCACACCGTCGGTGTCAACATCGTTCTGAGGCAATACCCTTGCCGCCGGGAATTGCCGACCGAGATGCTGGCCGACGTGAATCGTTGGTTGATCGACATCGTGAACGGCGGAAGCGGCGAGGGAACCTTGCCCGACGGCGATGTGCTGCAACAGGAAGCATAGAACGTTCGACCGCGCCGCGTATCTCCCGCCTCGTCTTCTCGTGCGGCTGCCTCGGTAGCAGGCGATTCGCCCGTTACGCCTAGCGTTGCGATGGCTTGCCCTCGTCACGGCTCCCGTCGCGCGTTTATCCCCTTGTCACCGCGGTTCCCTTTCGGCGACCTCGGACGCTCGCGTCGGGTTTCAGGCTCGGAATCGATCTGGATTTCGTTCGTCTTTTTCTGTATCCATGCTCGCGTTTTGGTCCACGAGGTTGTCGGCCGAGAGGGAACGTCGGCCTCGTTCGATCCGGCAACCCGTGGTCGGGGATCGGGTAGTCGCCGATGTGGTCCGTTTCAGGGAGTGCTGAGCCGTGAAGAGCAAGAACAACGCAAGTTTGGTGCTGGGATTGTGTTTTGGGTTCGCCGTGCTGATGGCTTGGAGCGACGTGGCCCATGCCTGGCCGACGTCCGAGAGTTACGACTCGAAAAGCCCCGCGGAAGCCTCCAGCGGGTTTCGATTGCCCAAGCTTCCCAATCCGTTTGAAGCGTTGGCGAACGGGACCCGCAAGGCGGTCGACGGAATCAAGGAATTGTTCGGTGGATCGAAAGAGGAGCCGAAATCGACCGGCTACTACAATCCGAATCCGCCGCAACCGAAAAAGCCCGCCAAACAGGAGTCTCCGTTCTTTGGCATCTTCAAGAAGAAGGAACCGCAGCAGGTGGAAACGGTTCGTGATTGGATGGCGCTGGAGCCGGTGCGGCCGTAGGCATTCCGGCGGTGCCGTAGTTCGCAAATCGGGATTCCGCGGAGCCTGATGCATTCATGTTCAAATTGATGGCGCAGCCGAAGGGACATCGCAGCGGCGTCTGGGCCGCGGCGGCGGTCGCGTTCTTGTTGTGGATCCTCGGGGGCTGTGCAACGACCTCGCAGAGCGGGTCGGGAAAGGTGGAGACGGTCCAAGACTGGATGAAACTGGAGTCTCCGCGCCCCTAGCGACCCGGTCCAACCCGTTTGCCTTGTAGGAACCGGATCGCGGTAGGTCGCATCCGGCCGCCGCTGTCACCACAGCCATCGGCAATTCGGAGGTCACGTCGTTAGCGACTTGTCCAGTCGCGACTTTTGAGGAGGATCCATGTGAAAATAGGGGAGTTTCGGCGGAAGTCTCCGAGCGGCCGACCGGAGTGAAAACGGGAAAGATACCATGGCCATGAGTGCGATTGTCAACCGGATGTTTTGGCCGGGCTTGGTCGTCTGCGCCCTTCTTTTCGCGACCGGTTGCGCGGGATTCCTTAGCGGCCAATTTCTGACGCCTTCCAGCCGTGTCCGTTTTTTCGCGGCGGACGATGACTTTGAGAAAAAGGTAGAGAAGGATCCTTTTCCCCGGGCCGAGCAAGTCGGGCTGAAAGCGCCGGCCGCCGACCGATCTCGTTGATTGTTTTCTCTCCGATCTTCCTCCTAACTGGACTTTTGCAAACTGCCCCCCTCTCCCTCTGGGAGAGGGGCAGCGGGTGGTAGCTTGGTAAAGTTGGGCAATCACGGCAAGCCGTTTTCGCGCCTAATTGCCCTCACCGTAACCCTCTTCCAAGGCGGACGAGAACTCGTCACCACAATTTGCAAAAGTCCAGTCCTAATCTTCGTTGCGGAGACATCCAAACGCCGCCTCAGTCCCCTCTGTGGCGTGTTTCTAGCTTGATCGATCGGAGGGCTTCGTCCTTAATCTGCCGTCATCCAATATCTTCCGTCACCCAACATCTTCCGTCACCCAACATCCTCCCGTTGCAGATCGCTCCCCCCATTGTCTGCAAGGCGCTATTCACGAAGAGCGCCGTAAGCGCGTGAGCGCCGAGAGGGCATGCCTGGAACCTCGCGGCTAGGAATATCCGTAAGCCTTGGTGGTTTGCCCGCCGCAACCTTTAGTGGTTTGCCTGCGGTATCCGGAGCGGTTCTCGGGGTTTCTCCCTAAGCCCGTTAGTCCTTAAGCGTCCGAAAACGCCGATTTCTCAGATATGCCTGGAACCGAATCACACGAATGTGGCGGCGCCGCGGAAGAGAGACCCCCATGTAGGGTGGAAACGGCGGTCGTTTGCTTTATAATTGGTTGAAGAGTCTGCTGTTGTCGATATGTGAAACGGATGGTCATGGGTGGTCGGGTTATGGGCGACGCCCTCGCCGGGGGCGTGGATCGCGTGCATCGGTCCTCGCAAAGAGACCGGTTGGTGATTCCGACGAAGGCCAGGGATGACGTTGCCGAGTAACTCCGTGCGTGTTTTGCCCCGAACGGAATCCTCGCGTAGCCTTCCCCGGTCCCGGGACAAAGGGTGTTGTGCCGGGATCAGCGGTCTTTTGGGAATCGGAGAGCGATTTGCCAGTGAAGTTTCCGTCGGCGGCTTACTACTCGACGATGTTCGGCCTACTGGCGCTGTGCTTGGGTCCCGTGCGACCCGCCGCTGCCGCGGATCTGCCGCGCGAAATTCATCCCTGGGGGCGATTCGAGGTTGGAGCCTGGAAGATTGTTCGAGCCACGAGCGAATCCGTGGGCGGCACCGGAGAGGTGCTCACGACCGATACCCGAACCACCCTGGAGGGGCTGGACGAGAAGGGCGTAACCCTCCGCGTGGAAGTCATGGTCGAGGTTGCCGGGAAGCGGTTTCGAGCCGAACCGCAGACGATTCGGCAGGGACTGTATGGAGAACCGCCGGGCGACAATACTCAGGTGATCGATTTGGGGGAACAAAAACTGACGGTTCAGGGGCGGGAGTTCGCGTGCCGCGTGGCCGAGGTCCGTGTGCAAGGGGCGGCTGCCCGCCTCAATTCAAAAATCTTCTATACGTCCGCCGGCTCGGCCCTCCTTTTGCGACGAGAAAGCGTCAAGATCGACTTGGAAGGGCGGGTTCTCGAGGAATTGACCGCCGAGACCGTGAGCGTGGATATCCCGATCAAAGTCGGATCCGCCATGTTTTCCGGATGCCAGATCCGTACGGAGCAGAAGTTTCCGGGCGGAACCTCCACCACGCTGGCCGTATTCGTCCGAGAAATCCCCGGCGGCATGGTCTGCCAAACTACCAAGGAGTTTGACGGAAGCGGCCGACTCGTTCGAAGAACGAGCTTTGAGCTGGTGGACTATGCGTTGCGAGGTTCGCTGCGAAGAGGCGTCCCATGGAGGTGGCCGCGCTCCAGCCGACGTATCTATCGTCTGCCTCCCGATTGGCTCCAGCCGGGTCTCTTGCCCGACACGGGCGCATCTCTCATGCCATGAGCCGCCTGATTCCGTGAGGGGCGGCGATCTGCGGTATTTTCCCGGCCCCGGCTTGCGCGGCCCGACATTTTTATCACAAAGCGCTTGGGCATTCCTACCGCAAAAGGCCCGGGCATTCCTACCACAAAAGGCTTCAGCACGCCTACCGCAAAAGGAATGGCCCCGAAGTTTCAGGCGACCGCATATTCCGATGCTTGCGGGCCGCATCGCATTGAATTTGCACTCCGCTGCCGCATAATGGAGTTTTCCCGCCCCTATTTCCCGGTTGACCGCCATAGGAGTACGGCGAATGGCCAAGAAGTCGATTACGCCGGCGATTACGTTCGATGACGTTCTTTTGGAGCCGGCTTACAGTGAGGTCGTCCCGAGCGAAGTGGACGTTTCGACTCGTCTGACCGCCCGCATCGAGCTGCGGATCCCGATGCTCAGCTCGCCGATGGACACGGTTACGGAGAGCGCGATGGCGATCGCGCTGGCTCAACAAGGGGGTATTGGCATCATCCATAAGAATATGTCGATCGAGCGACAGACGGAGGAGGTGGAGAAGGTAAAGCGGAGCGCGAACGGCATCATCGACAGTCCGGCGACACTGGCCCCGGATGCGACGGCACGTCGCGCCAAGGAGCTGATGGATCAGTTGAATATCTCCGGCGTGCCGATCGTGGAGACTTCCGGAAAATTGGTAGGAATAGTAACACGGCGTGATTTGCGGTTTTTGAGTAATTTTGATGTGCCCGTCCGTGACGTGATGACCAAGGATCATCTTGTAACGGCTACGGGGACTGTATCGCTGGCGCAGGCCGAACGGATTCTGATGGAAAAAAAGGTGGAGAAACTTTTGCTGGTTGACGAAGATTTCAGACTGACCGGCCTGATTACGATCAAGGACATCGATAACCAGCGGCGATTTCC
>JAAZNR010000273.1 GCA_012798155.1 Thermogutta sp.
AGGCCGCGGCGATGAGCGATTGGCCGTCTCTCTGACGGAAGGGTTGCCCGGCCTGGATGCAGCGGGGCAAGCCGCGGAATGGCTGGGGGATCGCCGCGCGGTCTTGGGCCGCTTCGCCGAGGCCCGAAGTTGGTACGAAACGGCCGTCGGTTGCGCCGCGAACGACTCTGATCGACAACGCCTCGCCGAAAAGCAGGCTCGAGTGTTGGGGGGTGTTGACGCAAGCTATCCGTCTCACGGCGGCCAGGCGCAGGCGACCGGGGCCGCTTGCCTCTGTGCGGACTTGGACGGCGGCGTCGCCCCGGAAGGCCCCCCCGGCCGTATCACGCCGCTGTTCGAGGTTCCCGGCGATCGCATGGTACGTCCCGAGTACCTGCCGGAACGGGATTTCGATTGGCCCGTGCGGCAGTTGGGCACGGCCGCGGCCGAGGATTGGCTGATCATCCACAATCAGCGCGATGTGGCCTGCTATCATTCCCAAGACGGCGCCTTGCTTTGGGAGCAGCGGTTGGGCGGCGACGAGAACATGCGGTCCGTTCCACTAGCGAGAATGCGACCCGTCGTCCGCGGAGAGACCGTCTTCTGCAGGCGCTGCACGTCGCGCGGCGTGGAGGTGGCGGCGCTCAGCCTCTTGGACGGCCAAGTGCTCTGGAATGTGTTGCCGCTGGACTCGGCTGTGAGCGACCCTTGGTTCGTCGGCAAGGATTTGTTCGTCCTGGCGGCCGATCGTCTGGGGGCCGGGCAGGTCGGCGTGGTGCTCGCAGCCCTCGATCCCGAACGAGGCACGGTGCTCAAACGGGACGGACTGTTCCGACTACGGCAAGTGTGGAGCGACGACTTGAACTTTCTCGTTCGAGCCGGCGCCGGGGCCTTCTTCGCGCAGGGAGAGGGCGTGGTATTCCGGGCCGATTACACGGGCAGCGTACGTTGGCTGCGGGAACTACCGTGGATTGCGCCCAGCGATCGTAGCTGGTGGCAGGCCCGGCCTTGGTACATTCCGCTCGCAACGCCCCCTCTCGCGGCCGATGGTCGCGTGTATGTCCACCAGCCGGGAAGCTGGACGGTGGAAGCCCTGTCCGCCGAGACGGGCGAACCGATCTGGAGTCGCACCGACGGCCGATTGATCAGCATCCTGGCCGCCTGGAATGGCCGGCTTTGGCTGCAAGCGGAGGACGGGCTGCTCGTCCTGAGGGAAGAGGACGGCCGATGGGAACGCCTTTATCCGCTGATGGATGTCTTGGCCGTGGGCTTCCTACCACGGGCGGGGCAAGTGTGGTGCGTGACGTCGCGCGAGGTGCCGGGCCAGCAGGATCAGCGGCAATGGCGGTTCCTCTGGCTCGATGCGAGTGACGGCCGCATCGTTCACGAGATGGGCGTACCGGCCGAGGGCAAGGACTGGCAGTTCTTCGGGCCGGTCGTCGCCGCTTCGGACGGCATCGTCTTTATGACGGCGTCGCGGTCTCTACCTGCCGTCCGGCGCTGCTATCGCATGGAAATCCCACCGAACGGTTTATCGCCGACCTCGCCCGACTCATGGCAGTCATCCCGCGCAATTCAGTAACCGTTTAGTTTTACTACACAGGATAAGAAGCTGGGCAAACTGGGGTAGGCAGCTTTGTGAGTCTGCGTAGGAGCGGTAAGCCGGTTTCGGCAATCCTGCGCAGTAAAATTAGGGGCCGGCGGCAGGTCCGTGAACGGCTTTGGGGAATGAAAGATGGAAACGCAGAGTCAACTGGACTTTTGCAAATTGTGGTGACAAGTTCTCGTCCGCCTTGGAAGAGGGTTATGGTGAGGCCAATTAGCCGAGAA
>JAAZNR010000274.1 GCA_012798155.1 Thermogutta sp.
TACCTCGATCCGTCCGAATTCGAGAAGTTGGTCCAGCAGGTGTCCAGCCGGCGGCGCAGTCCTTCGTCGGGGTGAGCGGCGTGCCGGCGTGGAGAGGATGGGGAAAGAATTGCAAGCGCGACCGTCGCCGGCGCGTTGGGGAAGCCTCAGGTCATCAAATCGGACCTGCGGCGCTGATCGCGGTGGATGACCTGAACGCGGCCGGCCAAGCGGTCCACCGCCTCCCGCGGGGTGAGGTTGAACAAGAGGCGGTTCTCCGGCGCCCAGGCCTGCCCGTCGTACCGAAACAGCGCGACTCCCGCGCGCCGCCTGACCTCTTCGTCTTCCTGCGGCAACCATTCCTCCCGGCACACCAGCGAGACCGCGACGATCGCGGTAAGGCCGCCGGAACTGCGGTCGCGAATGTAGGTGACCTCGTCGTCGAAGTCGAAGGCGGCGGGATCGTCCAGCGCCAGATCGACCGCGACTGCTTTGGCAAAGCGGGCCTCGAGATTCTCGCGATGCCGATGGAAACGGCGCCGGGCCTGGGAAAAACGGACCCGCGCAAGGAGACGGCGACCGGCGCGAAGACCCCCGGCGATCATAAGCGCGGTTGCCGCCACGGCGGCCAAAAGAATCCAAGGATCGTCCATGGGCGCCCCCCTCGGGTTCGGTGGCGAAGGGGTTGAAATCGGTCCGCTTGCCCTCTTCCCATTGTATAACGGGGGAAACCGAAAAACACAATCATGCCGCCCCCGGGACGAAGCCGTTTGCGCTATACCCATATCGGCTAAATGTTGGGGCCTGCGGAGGGTCCGGGAAAGGCCTGCCCCGCACGGCGTGCGGGGTGCATCACGCTTTGGCCGCCGTTCGACGCGCGTTGCACGATTTTGCGACCGAACGCGGACCGGGCGGGTATCGCGTGCTCGGAGGATCGAAGGCATCCCTGCATCGGTTCGGCGCGGGGTCTGGAGGGCCACGCTCCCTCACGGCCGAGGGCAACGAAACAACTCCACACCCGAGCCGCCGGCGTAAGCCGGCGGTGTCATGCGCAATCTTCCGTGAGCCGCCGGCGTAAGCCGGCGGTGTTCTACCCAATCTTCCGTAAGCCGGCGGTGTCATGACGTAACGTACGTCCGAGATGCCGGGGTAAGCCGGCGCTGGACGCCGCGAAGACGGGCGCCTGGGCCGCTTCGCTACGCCGGACCCGAGCCGCCCTGCTATGATCCCCAGCCACTCTGCTATGATTCCAAGTCACTCTGTTATGACTGGACTTTTGCAAATTGTCGTGACAAGTTCTCGTCCGCCTTGGAAGAGGGTTATGGTGAGGGCAATTAGGCGCAAAAACGGTTTGCCGTGATTGCCTAACTTCACCAAGCCCTCACCCACTGCCCCTCTCCCAGAGGGAGAGGGGAGCAGTTTGCAAAAGTCCAGTTATGATTTCCAGCCACCCTGCCGGATTGCGGGTCTTGAACAAGTTTCTCCGATCCTGCGCTTCGTGCCGATTGCGAGACTTGCGAGGGTTCGGCAGGGTCTTGCGCCGCGCGACTTTTCCCACTTTTCCGAATCACGACGCCGGGCAACATCGTTTCAAGCCGCAGAGACGACTTACCGATGGTGGAGATAGTGCCGTTATGCCGTGAGTGCCGGCCGCTTCCGCGCCCCCGACGGGGCTGACCGAAAATCGTCGCTTCGCCTCCGGGAATCCGCTACGCCATGCCGGGAGACATCCGCAAGGCCGCCATCCTGCTGATGAGCCTGCCCCGCGAGCAGGCTACTCAGCTTTTGACGCGGCTTGAACCGAAGCAGGTGGAGGCGGTCACCATCGAGATCGCACGGTTGGGGTTGGTCTCGGCGGAGGACCAAGAACAGGCCCTGCGCGAATTCGCCCAGGCCAATCCCGCCTCGCTGCCGGGCGGCAAGGGCGGTCTCGATGTCGCCAAGGAATTGATCGAACAGGCCCTGGGCCGAGCCGCCAACGCCACCTTGGAGACGGTGCGGCAATCCATCGAGGCCCTCCCCTTCGCCTTTCTCCGGAAGGTGGACAGCCAAAACCTGCTCACGTTCCTGATCGACGAGCACCCGCAGACGATCGCCTTGATCCTGTCTCACCTCCCGCCGCAACACGCCTCGGAGATTCTCCGCGGCCTGCCGCCCGAACGGCAGGTCTCGGTCATCAAACGCATCGCCACCATGAGCCAGACCAGCCCGGACATCATCCACGCGGTCGAGGCCGGGTTGGAATCGCGGATGTCCAGCGTGATGAGCCAGCGTTTCGAAAACGCCGGCGGCGTCCCCACCGTGGCTGGAATTCTGAACGTCATCGACCGCGCCACGAGCAAGCACATCTTGGAGGGCCTGGCGCAAGACGACCCCGACTTGGTCGATGAAATCCGCCGCTTGATGTTCGTCTTCGAGGACATCACCAAGCTCAGCGATCGCGACATCCAAACCTTGCTGAAGCACGTGGAAAACTCGCAGTGGGCCATGGCCTTGAAGGGGGCCAGCGAGGAGCTGAAACAGAAAATCCTCAAGAATATGTCGAGCCGAGCCGCCACGCTGCTGCAAGAGGAGATGGAGTACCTCGGACCGGTTCGGGCATCCAACGTGGAGCAGGTGCAACAGCAAATCGTCGATATCATCCGTCGCCTGGAAGACATGGGCGAGATCACCGTCGCCCTCAATCAGGAAGAGGAACGGCTCATCCAATAGTGGGGCGAAACCCCGGCACGAGTCTGACGCGCGGCGGGCGGTCATCGTCCCCTGTGCTTGGTAACGGCGCCCCCTCCGCCGCTTCGACGGCCGCCCTTCTCCCGACGCCGATGCCGCTTGCCGCTACTCGGCCGCGCTCGGACTCCCCTTGAGGCCGTCGCCGCGGCTGCTAGCATGGACTTCATGAGCGAAGCCCTGACTCCCATGATGCGGCAGTACCTGGAAGCCAAGAAGGCCTGCCCCGACGCCATCCTGCTGTTTCGCATGGGCGACTTCTACGAGCTGTTCTTCGAGGACGCCCGGATCGCCGCGAAGACGCTCAATCTGGCCCTCACCAGCCGGGACAAGGGCGAGAACGGCACGCCCATGGCGGGCTTCCCGCACCACCAGTTGGAGTCCTACCTGGCCAAGCTGATTCGGGCCGGCTATCGCGTGGCCGTATGCGACCAGGTGGAGGACCCCCGGCAGGCCAAGGGGCTGGTCAAACGAGACATCACCCGCATCGTCACGGCGGGAACCCTGACCGACGAGGGCTTGCTGGATCCCCGGGAACCGAACTATCTGGCCGCCGCCGTGGGCGACGATCCGGTGGGCTTGGCCTGGGTGGACCTCTCTACGGGGCGCTTTCAGGCGGGAACCTTTTCCCGCTCCCAGTTTCCGGACGCGCTCGCGCGGATATCGCCGGCCGAGTGCCTCGTCAGCGAAGAGGCCGATCGGCCGATTGGTGAAGCCTTTGAGGCGACCCTGGTTACCAAACGTCCCGGCTGGGCATTCGCGCCCCCACACGCCCTACCCCTCCTGGAAAAGCACTTCGGAACTCGGGGTTTGGAGGGTTTCGGTTTCACCGACGCTGCGGACGATATGCTCGCGGTGGGGGCGGCCGGGGCCATCCTCGACTACCTCCAGGAGACGCAGCGGACCTCGCTCGCGCACATCGACCGCCTCCAGCGGTTCCAGCGCGGGACCTACCTCGAGCTGGACGAGGCGGCGCGCCGCAGCTTGGAGGTCCATCGTACGCTCCGCGACGGACGACGCGAAGGATCGCTGCTCTGGGTCCTGGATCGGGCGGTGACCGCCATGGGTTCGCGCCGTCTTTCGGAATGGCTGGCCTCGCCCCTCATGCAGTTGGAGGCTATAACCCGGCGGTACGACGCCTTGGCCGAGCTGCTGCGCCGGCCCGATGTATTGGAGACCGCCCGCGACGAACTCCGCGCCGTGCACGACCTGGAACGCCTGCTGGCCCGCATCACCACGGGGCGCTGCGGCCCGCGGGACCTTTCCTTCGTCGGCAAGACGCTGGCCCGAATCGCCCCTTTGAAACAGATTCTTGCCGACGCCGCTTGCCCATTGCTCCGGGAAATCGAAGCGCGACTGGACCCCTGCCCCGAGTTGCAGGAGGAATTGTCGGCCGCCCTGGCGGATCCTTGTCCCTTAAGCACCGCGGAAGGCGGCCTGATTCGCGACGGCTACCACCCCGACTTGGACGCATGGAGATCGCTGGCCCAGGGCGGCAAACAGTGGATTGCCGCCTATCAGGCCAAGGAAATCCAGCGGACCGGCATCCCCACCCTGAAGGTGGGATACAACAAGGTCTTCGGATACTACATCGAGGTCACTCAGGCCCATCAAGACA
>JAAZNR010000275.1 GCA_012798155.1 Thermogutta sp.
GATCGAGACGAATGCCCCGCTGGTGCTGCGGTCTTTGGTGTCGCATCCCGCGACCGACAGCGCCTCCGCGGATTTTCTTCGCGGTAGCGCCAGCAATGACGTCGATTTTCAATTGATCGACGCCGATTACCGCCACGTCTTCCGATCCTCCTGCTACGGCTCCTTGAACTGGCTGGTCGGTGCCCGATATGCCCAATTGGAGCAGGATTTCTCCGCCACCTACCAGAATAACGGGATCGAAAACGTGGCGACGGACGTTCGCTTTTACGGCGGCGGCATCCGCTTGGGTCTGGAAGGGGAACGCCATGCGAGGAATAGCGGTTGGCTGGTTTATGGCCGAAGCGCCGCCAGCTTCGTCGCCGGCGATTTTCGGGCACGCTTCACGCAGAGCCAAACGTTCGACCCCACCGTGGTGGACGTGACGTGGCGAACCGGCAAGGTCGTGCCGATTCTGGACGTGGAACTGGGAGTCGGTTGGACCAGCCCCGGCGGCCGATGCTTCCTCAGCGCCGGATACATGGTCAGCGCATGGTTCAACGCCGTCGATGCGGACACGTTCATCCGGGGCGTGCAGGCCAACAACTTGAGTGACCTGGACGACACGATTACCTTCGACGGTCTCGTCGGTCGAGCTGAAATTCGATTCTGAATCTGACGCCGCCGGTTCGGAGTGAGCTGAGAGTCCCTTCAAAAACTCGAAACCGGCGGTCCGAACCTGGGCTTCCAACTCGCCTCGGCCCGAACCTGAGAATCCGACACCTCCGCTGAAGGAACCCGTCGCACCCCGCGAGTATTTCGCTCGCGGGGTCGGCGTTTCTTGACGCTGCCGATCTTTTCCCTGCAGCCGTTTTTCGCGACTGGGTCTTTGGGTGCGGGGGTCTTTGGGTGCGAAGGCCCTTGGGTGCGGAGGTTTCTGGGTGTCGCGGCGGGCGACCCGTGAACGGTTACAGCTCGGCCGGGTGGCTGGGGTCGAAGCGTAGCGCAACCCCCAGTCACGGGTCCTTGCGCCCCTTCCGCCACCGGCTCATGTCGGCGGCGAGTTCTTCCGCTGCACTCATGCGCCCGCCCGGTCTGTCTTTGAAGCGCAGAGGGCGCAGAGGAAGAAAGGCAGAAGTCAGAATGCGGAAGGCGGAACTTCTGTCTTATGCCTTCCGCATTCCGCCTTGGAGTATTGATAGGCCGCAACTCTGCGTTCTCTGCTTTTCCTTTTCATTCCGCAAAGCCCAATACTTTCCAGTTCCGGCCGGGTGGCTGGGGTCGTAGCGGAGCGAAGCCCCCAGACGCCCGTCGGCTTGCGAGCCAACGCCGCTACGCTTGCCTCTCGGTCGCGAAACCTCTTCTGCGTCATATACAAAGCCCCTCCGTCTCCCAGTTGACCCAAGCTCATCAAATTGTTAGTATTTCCCGAAATTGTCAGTTATTCCAAACATTCGAATTGTGCGGTCTGGAATGCGGCCCGCCAAGCCCCTGGACGGCATCCGCTCGGCGGCGTGACGCAGTCCGGTTGCTACGTGGCGGCGGCGTCGGCCCGCCGGTGAGTCCAGGGCGCCGCCGGGCTTCAGGGCGCGGCCGGGCAGCATGTTGCCGGGCGTGTTTCGTTGTTGAAACAACGGCATCCCAGCGCGGAGGGACCGAGGAGCGGTTGGTTTTCTGTAAGTGCTTAAAATTTCCGAAGTTAAGGTGTTTTCCCCGAAAGGAGGGGAGTCCGGCACAGGATGTGCGTTCCCAGAAACATCAGGCAACACTCACCAAATGCAAGTATCTCGAAATCACCGCCTGTTGGGGGACACAACCTTGCCCAGAACCAGAAAAGGCGTCGCTTCCTCTCGCAAGCCCGCCGCCGTTTCGCATGATGACGATTCCGCCGTCCCTCCCAAGCGGAAGAACGGGCGGGCTGAGGTGAACGGTCGCGAAGGTGCCAACGGTCACGCGACCTCGCTGTTTCCCATCAAAGGAAAGTCTTCCGCATCGGATTCGGCCCTCCCGGATGAAGACGAGGAGGATCGCGAGGCGCGGCTTGCCGCCGACTCTCGGCAAGAGGACGAAGGCGACGATTTGTTGGACCTCGATTCCGATCCGGAGGGCGACGAGGCGGAATCCGCCGCCTTCGATGATGCCGAGCTGGACGTGGATCATACCGGGCAGGACGACCGGATCGACGATCCCATCCGCATCTATTTGATGCAGATGGGCGAAATCTCCCTGCTCTCGCGCGAGGAGGAGTTGGAGGCGGCGCGGGACATCGAGCGGGCGAGACGTCGTTTCCGTTACGCCATGCTGGCCAACGACTTCGTGCTCAATGCCGCCGTCGAACTGCTGCGAAAAGTCCGCGACGGCAAACTCCGCTTGGATCGCACGGTGGATGTCTCCGTCACGAATCTGCGGGGCAAGCGCCGGATCATGCGGCTCTTGGAACCCAATTTGACCACGCTTCGTGCCATCCAAAAGAAGAATCGCGCCGACTTTTTGGTGATGATGAATCGGCGCTTGCCGTTGGATGTCCGCCGAGCCGCCCGCGCACGCTTGATGCGTCGCCGTTATCGGGCCGTGCGCTTGATCGAGGAGCTGGACTTGCGGACGCAGAAGCTGCAACCGCTGCTGGATCGCCTCAATCGCGTCTCCGCCCGGATGGATCATATCGGGCAAGAATTGAACGCCTTGAAAGACGGCCGATCCACCCCCTATGCCCAGGAACTGCGGCGCGAGCTGCGGTATTTGATGCGCATGACGTTGGAAAGCCCGACCACGCTGCGGAACCTCCTCCGCGCGGTCCGCCAATATGCCGAGGAATACGACGCGGCCAAGCGGCGGCTTTCCGCCGGCAATCTGCGGCTGGTGGTCTCGATCGCCAAACGCTACCGCAATCGCGGGATGAGCTTCTTGGATTTGATTCAGGAGGGGAATACGGGTCTGATGCGGGCGGTGGACAAGTTCGAGTATGCCCGCGGCTTCAAGTTCTCCACCTATGCCACGTGGTGGATTCGGCAGGCGATTACGCGGGCGGTGGCCGATCAGAGCCGGACCATTCGCATGCCGGTGCACATGATCGACGTCTGCGGCCGCATCCAGTCCGCCGCCCGGCGCTTGACCCAGCAGACGGGCGTTACGCCCCCGCTGGATGTCACGGCCGCGGCCATGGGGATGAATCCGGACGACGTCCGCGGCATTTTGCAGATCAGTCGTCAGCCGTTGTCGCTCGATCAACCTGTGGGAGAGCATGACGACAGTTACTTGGGAGACTTCTTGGCGGACTATCGCGAGGACGATCCCCTCTACGAAATGAACATGGACCTGCTTAAGCGGTCGGTGAGCGAGGCCCTGGCCGAGCTGTCGTATCGCGAACGGGAAATCATCCGCTTGCGTTACGGTTTGGCGGACGGCTACGCCTACACGCTGGAAGAGGTGGGAAGAATCTTCAAGATCACGCGCGAACGGGTGCGTCAGATCGAGGCCAAGGCCATCCGCAAGTTGCGGCATCCGATGCGATCGCGCAAGCTGGCGGGGTTCGTGGATGCCCTGGTGGCACGCGGACAAAGCACGCCGGACGCCCATCTCGACGCGGAACTGTGAAATCTCGCGGCGTCTCGTCGTCGGCCCGTGCCCCCGCGGCATACTTCACATTCCTCGAGCCGTCGGCGTCAGCCGGCGGTGAATGCAGCGATGCGAGTTTTCCTCGGGTTGCGATAACACATCGTCTCGCGTTGAAGACTCAAGGAAGGGATCGGCACGCCTTCAACGCGAGACGCCCTTTGGAAACCGGCGGACTCCCCGGCGACTTGTCTTGCCCGCGATCCCGGTTAAACTGGTAGTCGGCATGGTCGGTTCCTGGTTAGCCGCCCTTTTCGTCGCCCGACGCACCGGTGCAGGGGGACGGTGGGGCCGCTATCGGCGACGGGGAACCGGTGCCGGGTTTGCGTCGCCGCATCCATCTCCCCGCGGAGCTTCATTGCAGGAGGGCCGTATGAGCAGCCGTTATTCGCGCCGTAGCTTTATAGTGACCACGGGACTTGCTTCGTGCGCGGCGCTCGCCGCCGGGCGGGCGGCCTGGGGATCGCCGGGGGAAAAAATGCGGCTGGGGCTGGTGACCTACCTTTGGGGGCGCGATTGGGATTTGCCCACCCTGATCGCCAACTGCGAGAAGACCGGCATGGAAGGCGTGGAATTACGGACGCAGCACGCGCATCGGGTCGAGCCGAATCTGTCGGCCGACGAACGCGCGAACGTTCGCAAGCGATTCGCGGATAGCCCCGTGGTATTGGTGGGGCTGGGAACCAATCAGGCTTATCATTACCCCGATCCGGCCGTCTTGCGAAAGTCGATCGAGGATACGAAGGCGTTCATCAAGTTGAGTCACGACGTGGGCGGGCTGGGCGTGAAGGTCAAACCCAACGATCTGCCCAAAAACGTCCCGCCGGAAAAGACGATTGTGCAAATCGGCGAGGCCCTCAACGAGGTGGCGGCTTTCGGCGCGGATTACGGGCAGAGGATTCGGCTGGAGGTCCACGGCGGCTGCGCGCCGCTGCCGATCATGAAGAAGATCATGGACGTGGCCGCGCACCCCAACGTCGGCGTCTGCTGGAACTCGAACGCCGAGGACTTGCGGGGCGAGGGTCTGGTGCACAACTTCAATCTGGTCAAGGACCGTCTGGCGGATACGGTCCATGTTCGAGAGCTGAATCTGGGCGACTATCCCTTCCAGGAGTTGATGGATTTGTTGGTGGGCATGGACTACGCGGGCTGGATTCTCTTGGAGTGCCGCACGGAGCCGCCGGATCGCGTCGCCGCCCTGAAGGAGCAGAGGGAGGTCTGGCGGCGGATGATTGCCGCGGCCCAGGCCAAGGTCGCGAGTTGAGTCCGCGTTCGGCACGGCCGGCCTTTCGTGGGGAAAATCATGCGGCGATTCGGCGGTTTCGACGAAGCCCGTTTGCGGGAGTGGCTGGAGCGGTTTTCCAACCTCCGCATCGGCGTGCTGGGCGATTTCTTCTTGGATAAATACTTGGATGTCGATCCAAACCTGCAAGAGACCAGCGTGGAGACGGGCAAGCCCGCCCATCAGGTAGTTCGGGTCCGCCACAGCCCGGGGGCGGCCGGCACCGTCGTTTGTAATTTGTCGGCCCTGGGGGTGGGCGTGATCGAAGCCGTAGGATTCACGGGCGACGACGGCGAGGCCTACGATCTCCGGAAAGATTTGACGGCTCTGCGGTGCTCGACGCGGCATTTGCATGTCGTTCCCGATCGCATGACGCCCACGTACACCAAACCTCGGGACGCCGGCGATCCGACGCTCCAAGGCGAGCATTCGCGGTACGATCACAAGAACCGCGAGCCGTTGCCGGACGAGGTCTTACGGCGGATTGCGCAGTCCGTGGACTACCTTCTTCCGACCCTCGACGCACTGATCGTGCTGGATCAAGTCGAGGAAGAGGATTGCGGCGTCATCACCGCGGCGATGCGGCAGTTTTTAACGGAGCGGGCGGCGATCTGGCCGGGCGTCGTCTTCTGGGCCGATAGTCGCCGCCGCATTCGCCGATTTCGCGGCCTGATCGCCAAGTGCAATCAGCTCGAATTGTTGGGGCATTCTCCCCAGGCGGACGCGGCGGAACCCCCGTGGGACGCTTTGTTGCCGGCGCTCCGCGATCTGCGCGAGGCCAACGCCGCGCCGGTGGTGGTGACTTTGGGCGCCGCAGGCATGCTGGTCAGCGATCCGGAGCCGATCTGGGTCCCCGGCGTGCCGCTGCCGGGTTCTGTGGATCCAACGGGCGCGGGCGACAGCGCCAGCGCCGCCGCGGTCGCCGCCTTGGCATGCGGAGCGTCCCTGCCGGAAGCCGCCCTGCTGGGGAATTTGGCGGCCTCGATCACCGTCCGGCAGTTGGCAACGACGGGAACCGCGCGGCCGGAGGAACTCGCTCCGAGCTTGAGGCTTTGGCGCGAATCGCAGGCGGGCGGATAGTCGCCTTCCGCCCCCGTTTTCGCAAACCGAAGAGGAGGCACCGATGCGATCACCCGCAAGTCAGGCTCCGCAGGCGTTGTGTCGCGCAGGGCGGATCGAGGACGACGGCGGGCTATTTCCCACCGGGCCGGCGGGTCCGTTGTCGGTACCGCTGCTCACTGCACTGCTGGGACTTGGGCTGGTCCTGGGAGCGGCCGGCTTTGGCCGAGGCGAGGAATCCCCGCCCAACGTCCTGTTGATCCTGACGGACGACCAAGGTTGGGGCGATGTGCGTTGCTGCGGTGCCGCTGATCTCGATACGCCCAATCTCGACCGGCTGGCCGCCGGTGGGATGCGGATGACCAACTTCTACGCGAATTGCCCGGTATGTTCCCCCACCCGGGCCGCGCTCTTGACGGGCCGATATCCGGAAAGCGTCGGCGTACCCGGTGTGATCCGCACGCATCCGCGCAACTCGTGGGGCAGTCTGGCCCCCAACGCGCGGCTTTTGCCGGCGATTCTCGCCGAGCACGGCTACGCCACGGCCCTGATCGGAAAATGGCATCTCGGTTTGGCTCCCGGCGATCATCCCAATGCCCGAGGCTTCGAATTCTTCCACGGCTTTCTGGGCGACATGATGGATGATTATTGGACGCATCGCCGCCACGGGCTGAACTACATGCGGCAAAACGAACGGGTCATCGATCCCGTCGGGCACGCGAGCGATCTTTTCAGTGATTGGGCCTGCGACTACTTGCGGAGCTGGGCGGCGGGCGAGCCGGCATCGTCGCGCAAGCCGTTCTTCCTGTACCTCGCCTACAATGCTCCCCATGTGCCCATCCAGCCTCCCGCGGAGGCCCTCGCCGCGTATCGGCAGCGGCATCCGGACGCTTCAGCCGAGCGTGCCGCGTTGGCAGCCCTGATCGAACATCTGGACGCCGGCATCGGCCGGGTCTTGAGCACGCTCCGAGAATTGGGGCTGGAGGAGCAAACGCTCGTCCTTTTCTCGAGCGATAACGGAGGACAGCTCAACGTCGGTGCGAACAACGGGCCGTATCGCGACGGCAAGGGCACCGTGTACGAGGGCGGCATCCGCGTCCCCATGATCGCGCGTTGGCCGGGCAAGGTCCCGGCGGCATCGCAGAGCGACGC
>JAAZNR010000276.1 GCA_012798155.1 Thermogutta sp.
CCAGGCTTGCTCACGCGGAGTCAAGGTTCGGGCACGGGTTCGTCGGGAACGGCCTTTCTTGCTTTCGGTGACGTTGTTTCGGTCGGGATTCTCGATTGGGGTAATGACGCTTCAGGCAGGTGTTGCGTTCTTCGCGTTTTTCAGGGGTGACTCGTCAGGCGGATTCCGCGAAGATCGTGTCGCTCGGGGGTAGCTGACTCTCAGGTAGGCGACTCTCAGGTAGGAAACTTAGGAAGGATTGGGAGGTGGGTGTTGATTGGGTGAGATGTTGCTTGGTTGTTGGTTGATCGTGCTCGGGGGTACCCGATTCAGTTACCGTTCATGGCAACCTGGTTGACGGCGGCGGGAGCTAGGGCTTCGTTGCGCAGACCTTCCAGGAACCGCTTGGCTGCCACGTATTCCGCGGGGGACATCTGCCGGACTTCCGCACGCAACAGATCAGCCATACGGTCGGTAGCCGTCTTGACCTTGGCGAAGAAGACGCTGCCGGCTCCGCAGTCTCCCGCCTGTTGGGCGGCGAAGATCGCCTCGATCTCATTCCGCACCCCGGCATAGCGGTCGCTGCGGAGGCGGTCGGGCCAGTGAATGACCTTGGTGACCGGGTCGAACTCGGCGACCGTCAAGCGGTACATGGGCCTCTGCACGGTCATCGCGGCGGGTTGAACGGGGTGCTTGCTGTCGCCGGGGCTGGGAGTCTGCCGCAGAGCGAAGTAGGTATCACGGGCCTGACGTCGCTCGTAGAAGGTTTTGGTGTGCTTCAGGGCGTTGTCCATTCGCATGGCCTGCACCTCGGTCATGGTCTTGGCGACTTGCGCCTGTTGGACCCGGGCGTCCGCGATCGCTTTGACCATCGCGGCTTGAGCCTGGATGAACATGGCGTGGGCCTTGAGCATCTCGGCATCGTTCCGCACCTCTTGGACGGTGTAGGAGGTGGTGTTCTCGGCGAGAGCATGCCCTGCAATCAAAGCGACGGCGGCGACGGCGACGCAGTTACGGACGGCGATGCGAGTCATCGTAATGCTCCTTTGTGGTACATAAAACCTCACCGAACTTCCGGCGGAGAACCGCTCTCCGCACTTGCGGGACCGCGTCCCGAGATCGCCTTCCGGTCGAAGCGCTAGTGTAAATACACTAGTTATGCCCGCTATCGACCTGAGTTTCGTGGAGGGGACCTCACGGACGCATGACTCACTCGGGGAAATGCTACAGGTTGGGGGTGGGTGCTCCGCTTGGAGCGGCGGGAGCCTGTATCTCCCTTTGGGGCCGCCCGGACATTTGCCCGGGCATACGGGTGGGACTCTCGGGCGGAGGACGGCGTTCGTGCTCCGCCCCCGCGGCAACGGGCGCAGGCACGTTTCTACTAGCGGTACACCTCCTTTCTCATGAACAATCCCTAGTGTGAAAACACTAGTTCCAAAACGGATCTCCACGCAGTCCGAACACGCTCAGCTTTTCTTCGGACGCCAGGGCCGATCTCTTCTCGTCTCAGCCGTTGCGGCGTCGTCTCGGCAAGAGGTAGCCGACCTTATCTCTCGTTCGGCGGGCGTCATCCTGAGCGGGTACGCACGCCTTGCAATGCTCTCCGATTCCTGCGGCCCGGGCCGCCGCGAGGCTGCATTCGGCGCGAGGCCGGGTGCAGGGCGGATAGGCCCTCTCCCCGCGACCTTATGCCCTATGCCGGGCCGGCTTGTTTCGCTCCCGCAGCCGCGACCCGGCGAATCGCCGAGGCGATGACGCCGGCCGTTCCTGTTCGGCCTGTCCACGAGCGCCGTCGCCGGCAATCGTGTCGGCAAACGGTTATGCAGGGAGCATCAGGTGGGTGCTTGTGTTGGGTAGGATATTGTGTCAGGTAGGGGTGTCGACCGCACCAGGCGTTCGCTGAAAACTATTCGAGGCGAATCGCCTTTTCTCGCGGTCGTCCACGGCTGCGATGTACCGAATCGCTCGTTTCATCGCAAGACCGATTAAATGTCTCTTTCCTCTATTTCGGGCGACGCGGAACTTCCGGTTGAGGAAATTTCTATCGAAGAATCGCGTTATATCGCCCATTCCTTTTTCCAGCCGAGGCGAGTTCGGCGTCCTCGCCTCGTTCGCTTTGAAATCGTACAAGGCGGTCCAAGATTTACCGAAAGATGGCCCCGGCCGCAATGCGGAAAATCGCCGAGATCGCCATTTGTCATGGGGGATTTCGCCGCTCGGC
>JAAZNR010000277.1 GCA_012798155.1 Thermogutta sp.
ACGTTTGATTTCCGATGCCGCGGTGGGGGTCAGAGACACTGCCATGCTTTCGATACCTCCAAGATTTCTTTCTCAAGCACCTAACGTGGGACTGCAAGCCGATTCCACCTCTCATGCGAGGGCGTAAAATCTGGCCTGCCGGATCGGCGGATATCACCGTCGCCACATGTTATGGTACGCAACGGGCGGTTGCGGGCCAAGTCTCGGTCGGCTCGGTTCTCCCCGATTCGCGTCGGCGAACGGCGGTCATTCGCCGTCACGTGGTATAGCCGAGCGGCTCTCTTGCTGCGACAATAAGAATACGTTTGGCGAGAGACCCTCGGGGGCGTCCGGCGGGATGACAAATCATGGAATTCGAGCTAATCGAGCGTTTTCGTCAGCGGACTCCCGTGTACCCATGCGTCCGCCTGGGGATCGGGGATGACGCCGCGATTTTGGACCTGTCCGGACAGCACGGCGTCGTCACGGTGGACGTTTTGATGGACGGCGTGGACTTCGTATTGTCCGAGATTCCGCCGGAAAAGGCCGGGCGCAAGGCCCTGGCCGTCAATTTGAGCGACTTGGCCGCGATGGCGGCCTCCCCCAAGGCCTGCTTGGTGGGCATGGTCCTGCCACGCAAGGGGGGGGAACGAATCGCCGAAAAGGTGTACGACGGCATCTTGGGTCTCGCGCGGGAATATCAGGTCGGCGTGGCGGGCGGAGATACCAACAGTTGGGACGGTCCCTTGGTCCTGAGCGTGACCGCGATCGGAACGCCCCCTCCGTTTGGTGGGATCCGGCGCCGCGGCGCGAAGCCCGGCGATCGCATCGTCGTCACCGGCGAGTTCGGCGGGTCGAGCCTCGGCAAGCATTTGGATTTCGAGCCGCGAGTCTGGGAGGCCATCTATTTGTACCGGGCGTATGAGATCCACGCTGGGATCGACGTCAGTGACGGCCTGGCGGCGGACCTGGCGCACATCTTGGTGGAGAGCCAATGCGGGGCGGTGATTCGCGCCGAGAAGGTCCCGATCTCCATGGCGGCGCTGGACCTCGCCAAGGCGTCACGCAAGGGGGGCAAGGCCCTGGACCGCGCGCTGCACGACGGCGAGGACTTCGAGCTGATCCTGGCCGTGCCCCCGGCGGAGACTGAGCGGATGCTCCAAGACCAGCCCCTCTCGGTCCCGCTGACGGACATCGGTGAATTCGTCGCAGAAAAGGGGCTTTGGTTGCAAACCGGCGAGAAGCGAACGGTCTTGGAACCGAAAGGTTTCGTGCACCTGTTTGCATGAAGAGCCGGTAATGCAGGTAATCTTGAGGCCGGTTGCGACGCAACCCATGAACTACCGCCGGCTGTGGCGACATCGGCGTTTGGATACTGCATATACTGCATATTGTCCGCCGGTTGCTACAACACAGATGGCGCGTAATCTTGGGGACTCGTAATCATGGGGGAAATGATGGCGCAGGTTGTGAGAGGGTCGCGCGACCCATCCCTCGCGGCCGAGGCGGTGCTCGCCTCTTACAGCGAGGACGATACGCGGAAACTGGGTCGCGACTTGGCACGGCTGTTGCCCGATCCGGCGGTGGTTGCCCTGGTGGGCACATTGGGTTCGGGCAAGACCCGGCTTGTGCAGGGCTTGGCCGAGGGCTGCGGTTGCGACCCGCGCTCGGTTACCAGCCCGACTTTCGTTCTGATCCAGGAATACCTCGGTAGGCGGCGACTGTATCATTTTGACGTGTATCGCCTCCAAGATGTGAGTGAGTTTGTCGATTTAGGGGCGGAAGAGTATTTTGCCGGGTCCGGTATCTGCGCGATCGAATGGGCGGATCGGGTGTTGGATTATCTCCCCACTGCACGGCTCGACGTCTTCCTTGAGATACGAGATACGGACAGTCGCACCGTTCGGGTC
>JAAZNR010000278.1 GCA_012798155.1 Thermogutta sp.
GAGTAGTCGAAGACTTCGACCGATACCCAATCGCGGTAGTCGATCTCGCGCAAGGCGCGGAAGATCGGGACGAAGTCGAGCGAGCCGAAGCCGGGGCCTTGCCGGTTCGGGTCGTTGGCGTGGAGGTGCACCAGATCGTCGCGGTGCCGCCGCAGAAGCTCCGGGATGGGTACCGCCTCGAAACTCATGGCCTTGCAATCGAGATGCAGTTTGATGTGGGGGGATCCCAGCCGCCGCAGGAGCTGCACCGTTTCCTCGGCCGTATTCAGGAAATTCGTTTCCTGGGGCGCGAGCGGCTCCAAAGCCAGGATCACGCCCGTCCGCTCCAGCTCCTTGTGCAGGCCGCTCAAGACCTCCACGGCATAGTCCTCGGCCTGGCGGCGCGTGACGCCGGGAAGGATACTGCGTTGCTGCGGCGACCCGAAGACCAGCACATGCCCTCCCAGATCGGCGCAAGCCCGAATCAACTCCAGGAGGTACTCGGCGGTGCTGCGTCGGACCATGACGTCGGGGCTGGTGAGGTGATAGCCCTCGGTCTTGGCGAGCAACCAGTGCAGGCCGACCGTCCGGAGTCCCAAGGATTCGACGGTTTGCCGGATTTCAGCGCGCCGGGCGGGCGAGACCTCGGTGATGTAGGGGGCGAGGGTGAAGGGGGCCAATTCGACGCCTTCATAGCCCAGTCGAGCGGCCGCCTCGAAGCCCTCCTCCAAAGAGCGATCCGTGAAAGTCTCGTTGCAAATGGCGAATCGCATGACACCTCCTTTTCGATGGCGAAAGAACAGTGCTCGGGCCGAACGGTGCGAGCCGGCCGCCGGCCCCTTCGGAACCACCGGCGACTTTCCTAGAATATCGGAGGAGGGCGGGAAAAGAAAGCATGGAGCGGCCGGCGGTCGGCCGCTCCGACCGCCGGTGCGATGAGGGTTTGGAGCCGATGATGTTCCCCGCCTGTCCGGGAGAGGAATTGCCGCCGCAAGACGAGACGGTCGCCGCCGACGACGAGCACTTCATGGCGCTGGCGCTGCAAGAGGCGGAAGCGGCCGCCGCGGAGAACGAGGTCCCGGTGGGGGCCGTGATCGTCCATGCCGGTCGCGTGGTGGCGGCGGCGCACAATCAGCGGGAACGGCTCCGCGATCCCACCGCCCACGCCGAGATGATCGCCATCACGCAGGCCGCCGAATCGCTCGGCTCGTGGCGGCTGGAGGATTGCACGCTGTACGTCACCTTGGAACCCTGCCCGATGTGCGCCGGGGCAATCATTCAGGCCAGAATCCCGCGCGTGGTTTACGGCGCCGACGATCCCAAGGGCGGGGCCGTGCGGTCGCTCTATCGTCTCCTAGAGGATGCCAGGCTCAATCACTGCTGCGAGATTCGGGCGGGCGTGTCGGCCGCGCGCTGCGGGGCCGTGCTCTCCGAGTTCTTTCGCAAGCAACGGGCGGAAGGGAAAAAGTGACCCGCGGTGCCGATCCTCGCCGTCGCCCGGCAAAATGGCCGCTCGCGACTTGACGCGGCCCTCGGCGTTTCCCATGATGCACGGTGTCGCCGACGCCGGAGACGCCCCGGCAAGGCGCGGATCCCGCCGCCAGGTCGCTGTGAAGCTGTGAAAAGGAGATGACCATGACCGCTCGCCCGTCGCACACAACTCGCGTGGAAAAGAGTAACTTGTTGCGCCGCGTCTTTTTGGCCCAGGGGGGAATCGCCGCCGGATGGACGATCTTGCCCGGTGCCGCATCGGTTTATGCCGCCCCGGCCAACGACCGGGTCAACTTGGCGATGGTCGGTTGCGGCGGTCGCGCCGGCGGGTTGGGTCCGGACTTCGTCAAACGGGGCGATTGCCGCGTGCTGTATTGCTGCGATCCCGATCTTCCCCGGGCGGAGGCCCTGGCCAAGACCCTGGCCGAGCTTCAGGGCGGCGCGGCGCCGAAGGTGACGGCCGATTTCCGCCGCGCCCTGGAGGACAAAGACGTCCACGCCGTCGTTTCGGCCACGCCCGATCATTGGCATGCGCCGTCCACGGTTTGGGCCTGCCAGGCGGGCAAGGACGTATATGTGGAGAAGCCCGCCTCGCACAACGCCTGGGAAGGGCGCAAGATGGTCGAGGCCGCCCGCAAGTATGGACGCGTCGTCCAGATCGGGACGCAGAATCGCAGCGCCCCGTACAACTTCCAGGCCAAGGAGTACATCGCCTCGGGCAAGTTGGGCAAGATTCACTTTTGCCGCATCTTCGACCAGAAATACTGGGGCAATTTCCCCCCCGTGCCCGATAGCGATCCCCCCGCCGGCTTGAACTGGGACATCTGGAACGGCCCTGCTCCCGCGGCTCCGTATAACCGCAACTTCCACCGCAACTGGCATCACTTTTGGCGTTACTCGGGCGGGGACATCGCGAACGACTCCAGCCACCAGATCGACCTGGCGCGGTGGCTGTTGGGCGCGAGCTATCCCAAGACCGTTTACTCGGTGGGCGGGCGATTCAACCAGGAGGGCGCGGCCGAGACGCCCGACACGCAGATCGCCGTCTATGAATTCGACGGCCTCGTGGTCTCGTTCGAGTTGACCCTCTACACGCCGTATATGCTGAAGATCGACCCCGAGGTCCGCGACAGCGATATGTTCCCGCTTTGGCAGCACTGCGCCACGCGGATCGAGATCTACGGTTCGGAGGGCGTGATGTTCGTGGGGCGGCACGGGGGCGGATGGCAGGTCTTCGACCGGCCCAAGTCCCGTCAGCCGGTGGTCGCGGCCCAAGCCTACGGGCGATTCCCCGACCCCGAGCACAAGGAGAACTTCATCTCTTGCATCCGCTCGCGGAATCGGCCCACTGCCGACGTCGAGGAAGGGCACATCAGCGGGCTGTGGATTCATTACGCCAACATCAGTTACCGGCTGGGCGGGGTGAAGTTGACGATCGACCCCAAGACCGAGCAGGTCCTGCAACCGGCCGAGGCTGCTCCGCTCTTCAGGCGGACCTATCGCGAACCGTTCGTCATCCCGGAGACTGTTTGAGGGTCTTTCTCCCCGCACGTCCGCCGGCGTTCGCCGCCCGCGCGAAGGATGCGCTTTGTCTGCGCGAAGGATGCGCTTTCCAGCACGAGGTACGCATGCGACTGAGCCCGATTTTGGACCGTCTTTGGGTGGGGAGCTTTCCCGCCGACGCGGAAGATGTGCGGACATTGCGGGAGGCCGGCATCACGGCGGTTCTGAACCTGCAAACCGACGAGGACATCCTCTGGAACCACGAGGACCGGGCGGCGGTCGAGGCGGAGCTGAAGAAGGCCGGCATCCTGGAAGTCCGCGAGCCGATCCGCGATTTCGACGTCGATGATTTGGCCGACCGGCTTCCCGAGGTCGTGGCCCGGTTGGACGAATTGCTCGAGGCGGGGCATACCGTGTACGTCCACTGCACGGCGGGGATGAATCGCTCGCCCACCGCGGTCATCGCCTATCTGCATTGGGTCCGCGGAGTGGACTTGGAGCAAGCGGTTGGGCATGTTTGCGGCCGGCACGCTTGCGCCCCCTTTACGGAGGCGGTCCAAGCCCAGTCCCGTCCGGCCTTTCTCCCCTTTCGCGGCAAGGAACGCCCGGCACGGGGATAGACCGGCTCGCGCGGCCCGCCGTTGCCGAAACGGCGCCGCATGCCCGGCCGAGCACGGCGCCGGCTTCGGCTTGACCCCTACTCGTCGGTAAACAATCGCGATTGGATCTCGACCGGCCGTTTTTCCGCCGCGACGGGAACGGCGTCTTGCTCTTGCGATACGATCAAGACGGGGCCCGCGAAA